>NZ_JBSGDB010000682.1:0-3640 GCF_053602155.1 Streptomyces sp. NPDC004561 | reverse complement strand
GACTTGAAGTCACGATATGGGGGCGCGGCGGGCCATCAGGGTGTTCCCGGGCGGTGTCGGGAGGCCGGCACCGCCCGGATTGGCCATGCTGGGCGGTCTTCCCAGTGTGCCCCGCGCGCGGTGCCCTTCCATGCGGCGCCGGCCGGTCAGGGCGCGGGTCGCCAGTTGTCGGCCAGGTCGCCCCACAGATAGGCGCTGGTCTCGACGCCCTTGATCAGGAGGTCGAGTTCGACCTTCTCGTCGGGGGCGTGCCAGCCGTCGGAGGGGACGGAGATGCCCAGGAAGAGCACCGGCGCGCCGAGGACTTCCTGGAGGTCGGCGGCGGGTCCGGAGCCGCCCTCGCGGGTGAAGCGGACGGGGCTCTGGAAGGCCCGGCCCATGGCGCGGGCGACGGACCGCAGCGCGGGGTGGTCGAGCGGGGTCAGGCACGGCCGTGTGGCGGAGCCGAAGGCGATCTCCTGCCGGATTCCGGCGGGCACCTGCTCGGCGGCCCAGGCGCGGACGGCCTTCTCGATGTGGTCGGGGTCCTGTCCGGCGACGAGCCGGAAGGACAGCTTCACCATGGCCGAGGAGGGGATGATCGTCTTGCTGCCGGGGCCCTGGTAGCCGCCGCCGATGCCGTTGACCTCGGCGGTGGGACGGGCCCAGATGCGCTCCAGGGTGGTGTGCCCGGCCTCGCCGTGAGTGGCGTGGGACTTGGCGGTGCTCAGCCAGCGCTGCTCGTCGAAGGGCAGCTCGGCGAACAGCTCGCGTTCGTGGTCGGTCAGCTCGACGACGCCGTCGTAGAAGCCGGGGACGGCCACGCGCGCGTGCTCGTCGTGGAGGGCGGCGACCAGGCGGGCGGCCGCGGTGGCGGGGTTGGGCACGGCGCCGCCGAAGGATCCGGAGTGGATGTCCTGGTCGGGGCCGTACAGCCGGATCTCGCACTCGGCGAGGCCGCGCATGCCGGTGCACACGGTCGGGGTGTCCTCGGCCCACATGCCGGTGTCGGAGACGATCACGGCGTCGGCCGCGAGGCGCTCGGCCCGCTCCTCCACCAGGGTCCGGAAGTGCGGGGAGCCGGACTCCTCCTCGCCCTCGATCAGGAGCTTCAGGTTGACCGCGGGGGCGGTGCGGCCGGTGGCGGCGAGGTGGGCGCGGACGCCGAGTGTGTGGAAGAACACCTGGCCCTTGTCGTCGGCGGCCCCGCGCGCGTAGAGGCGGTTCTCGCGCACGACCGGTTCGAAGGGGTCGCTGTCCCAGCCGTCCTCGCGGGCGGCGGGCTGCACGTCGTGGTGGCCGTAGACGAGCACGGTGGGCGCCTGGGGGTCCCCGGAGGGCCACTCGGCGTAGACGGCGGGGGCGCCGGCGGTGGGCCAGACCTCGGCGGTCGGGAAGCCGGTCTCCCCGAGTTTCGCGGCGAGCCAGTCGGCGCTGCGCCGTACGTCGTGCGCGTGGTCGGGCTGGGCCGACACGGAGGGGATGCGCAGCCAGGCGGTGAGGTCGGCGAGGAAGGCGGCGCGGTGCTGCTCGATGTACGTGTGGACGACGCTGTCCGGGGTCTGGCTCATGCTCACGAGCCTATCCGGCCGCGACGACATCGTCGGCGGGGGTTCGTCACACTCAGGTTCCGGGCCGTGACACTTCCGTTGCGTCGTGTGCCTCTTCCGGCTCGCCTCTGATCAGCCGTTCCAGAGCGGCCCGGTCGGGGAGGTTCGTGGGGCGTACGACCTCGCCGCTGCGCACGTAAAGGAAGGCGGCCGTGACGGAGTCGAGCGGTACGCCCTGCTGCTCGGCCCAGGCCAGCCGGTACACGGCGAGCTGGAGCGGGTCCGCGGTGCGGGTGCGGCTGGTCTTCCAGTCGACGATCTCGTACGTCGCCGCCGTCCCGTCGCCGTGCCGGTAGACGGCGTCGATGCGGCCGCGGACGACGCGGCCGGCGAGGGTGAGCTGGAAGGGGGTCTCGACGCGGTACGGGGTGCGCCGGGCGTACTCGCTGCGTTCGAAGGCCTCCTTCAGGGCTTCGAGGTCGGCCTCGTCGGCGATCTCGGCGTCGCTGCCGGGCAGCTCGTCCGGTTCCAGCAGGGGCAGCGTCAGCTCTTCGTAGCGGGCTTCGACCCAGGCGTGGAATCGGGTGCCTCGGCGTGCGGCCGGTTGCGGAGGGCGTGGCATGGGGCGCGCGAGTTCCTGCGCGAGCCCGTCCGGGTCCTCGGCGAGGCGCAGCAGCTGGGTGGCGGTCAGGGTGGCGGGCAGGGGGACGTCGGTGATCGTGCGGCGGGCGCGCTGCAGTTCCCCGCTGAGCGCGTCCAGGTCGCGGTCCCAGGAGGCGATGAGCCGCGTCTCTTCGGGGGTGAGGGCGGACCGGTGCGCGGGTTCGGCGGGCCGGGGGTGCGCCGCGGGGGTGGGCGCCTGGTGGGGGACGGTCGGCCGGTCGGCGCTCCAGGAGTCCCAGTCGGCGGGGTCGTCCGGGTGGGGGGCGTCGTCGTACGGCGGCTCGTCCGGGTGGTCCTGGGCGTACGGGTTCTCGTCGTCCGGTGGTGGGGGCCAGTCGGGGTCGTCGAAGGCGGCGGGGTCGTGGGCGGCCGGCCGGGGGCCGTCCCCGGCGGCGATGGTGTCGAGGTGGGCGAGGACCGTCTCGGCGGCCGCGCGGCGGCGGGCCAGGGCAGCGTCGTCTAGGGGCAGCGGCCAGACCTGGTCGGCGCCGGCCGTGTGCAGGGCCGGGTTCTCCTCGTCCTCGGCGGGCTCCTCCGCCCAGGCCTCGATCTCGCCGTGACCGGCGGCGCAGTGGTCGTACAGGTCCTGCAGGAAGTCCGAGGGGCCGCGCGGTCTCTTCTGGCTGGGCCCCCACCAGTGGCCGGAGCCGAGCAGGAGGGAGCGGGGGCGGGTGAAGGTGACGTAGCCGAGGCGGAGTTCCTCGGTGTGCTGGTGGTCCTTCATGGCCTCGTGGAAGGCCTTCATGCCGCGCGCGTCCCAGCTGTCGACGTCGGGCAGGGTGTCGGTGTCGCCGCGCAGGGTGTGCGGCAGGACCTTGGCCTGTGCGGTCCACTTCTCGCGGCCCTGGGCGCTGGGGAAGGTGCCGGTCACCAGTCCGGGGACGGCGACGACGTCCCACTCCAGGCCCTTGGACTTGTGCGCGGTGAGCACCTTGACGGTGTTCTCGCCGCCGGGCAGGGCGTTGTCGAGGCCCTTCTCGTACTGGGCGGCGGTGCGCAGGAAGCCGAGGAAGGCGAGCAGGGTCGCCTCGCCGTCGCCCGCCGCGAAGGAGGCGGCGACGTCCAGGAAGTTGGACAGGGTCTCGCGGCGGCGGGCGGCGAGGGCGTGCGGGGACGCCGACAGCTCCACCTCGAGGCCGGTGACGGCGAGGACGCGGTGCAGCACGTCCATGAGCGGGTCGGACAGCGAGCGGCGCAGGTCGCGCAGTTCGGCGGCCAGGCGGGCGAAGCGCACGCGGGCGTCGGGGGAGAACGGCAGCCCGTCGTCCGTGCCGTCCTCGGAGCCCCCCTCCATCGGCGTCTCGAGGAAGGTGTCGAGGGCGTCCGCGAGCGATATGACCTCGGACGGGTCGACGCCTTCCACGGCCGCGGCGAGCCGGCGGTCGGGATCGTCGGGGTCGCCCGCGCGCGCGGGGGGGGCCAGCAGCCGGGCGCGGCGGCCCCGCAGG
>NZ_JBSGDB010000681.1:0-3654 GCF_053602155.1 Streptomyces sp. NPDC004561 | reverse complement strand
GTCGTCCACTGCGACGACAGCGACCCCGACTACGTCTCGCGGGGCGGGCACAAGCTCGCCGGCGCGCTGGCGGCCTTCGTCCCGCAGGGGCTCGTGGTCGAGGGCCGGCGGGCCCTGGACGCGGGCGCGTCCACCGGCGGCTTCACCGACGTCCTGCTGCGCGCGGGCGCCGCGCACGTCGTCGCGGTGGACGTCGGATACGGACAGCTCGCCTGGTCTCTCCAAAACGATGAACGCGTCACCGTCAAGGACCGTACGAACGTACGCGAGTTGACGCTCGAGGTGATCGATGGGGAACCTGTGGATCTTGTCGTGGGTGATCTGTCCTTCATCCCGCTCGGTCTGGTGCTGCCCGCCCTGACGCGGTGCGTGCGGCCGGAGGCCGATCTGGTGATGATGGTCAAGCCGCAGTTCGAAGTGGGGAAGGAACGGCTCGGCAGCGGGGGTGTCGTACGGAGTCCGCAGCTGCGGGCGGAGGCCGTGCGGGGAGTGGCCGAGAAGGCCTGGGAGCTGGGGCTCGGGGTGCGCGGAGTCACCGCCAGTCCGCTGCCCGGCCCCTCGGGGAACGTCGAGTACTTTCTGTGGCTGCGGTCCGGCGCCCCCCGCCTGGACCCGGCCGACGTCGACCGTGCAGTGGCGGAGGGGCCGCGTTGACACAGAATCTGGCGCGTACTGTTTTCCTGCTGGCCCACACCGGGCGGCCCGCGGCGATCCGCAGCGCGGAACTCGTCGTCAAGGGCCTGCTGCGACATGGCATCGGTGTGCGGGTGCTGGAGGAGGAGGCGCGCGACCTGCCGCTCCCGGACGAGGTGGAACTCGTCAAGGAGGCGACACCGCAGTGCCTGGACGGGTGCGAGCTGCTGATCGTGCTGGGCGGCGACGGCACGCTGCTGCGGGGCGCCGAGTTCGCGCGGGCCTCCGGGGTGCCGATGCTCGGCGTCAACCTGGGGCGCGTCGGGTTCCTCGCGGAGGCGGAGCGCGACGACCTCGACCGGGTGGTCGACCGGGTGGTCGCCCGCTCGTACGAGGTCGAGGAGCGGATGACCGTCGACGTCGTCGTGCACCGCAACGGGGACATCGTGCACACCGACTGGGCGCTCAACGAGGCGGCCGTGCAGAAGGCCGGCGCCGAGAAGCTGCTGGAAGTCGTGCTGGAGATCGACGGCCGGCCGGTGACCGGGTTCGGGTGCGACGGGGTCGTCCTGTCCACGCCGACCGGGTCCACGGCGTACGCCTTCTCCGCCGGGGGGCCGGTGGTGTGGCCCGAGGTGGAGGCGCTGCTGATGGTGCCGATCAGTGCGCACGCGCTGTTCGCGAAGCCGCTGGTCACCTCCCCGGACTCGGTGCTCGCCGTGGAGGTGCTGCCGCACATCCCGCCCGGGGTGCTGTGGTGCGACGGGCGGCGGACCATCGAGCTGCCGCCCGGGGCCCGGGTGGAGGTCAGGCGGGGGGCCGTGCCGGTGCGGCTGGCCCGGCTGCACCACTCCTCGTTCACCGACCGGCTGGTGGCGAAGTTCGCGCTGCCGACCACCGGCTGGCGCGGTGCGCCGCACTGACGGACCTGCACTCGGCCGGGTGACAGCGCCGGCCCGGGACACCTTCGTCACCTGCTCCTTCACAGAACGGGGCCGGGGCCCGTCGCACTCCGGGCCCCCGACCTCGTAAGGTCTGTTCCGTGTTGGAGGAGATGCGGATACGGTCGCTCGGGGTCATCGACGATGCCGTCGTCGAGTTGTCGCCCGGGTTCACCGCCGTCACCGGTGAGACGGGTGCGGGCAAGACCATGGTGGTCACCAGCCTGGGGCTGCTGCTCGGCGGGCGGGCGGACCCGGCGCTCGTGCGGATCGGGGCCGGGAAGGCGGTCGTGGAGGGGCGGATCGCCGTCCCCGCGGACGCCGCGGCCGCCGTACGGGCCGAGGAGGCCGGCGCCGAGCTGGACGACGGCGCCCTGCTGATCAGCCGTACCGTTTCCGCCGAGGGCCGCTCCCGGGCGCACCTGGGCGGGCGCAGCGTGCCCGTGGGACTGCTCGCCGAGCTGGCCGACGACCTGGTGGCCGTGCACGGGCAGACCGACCAGCAGGGGCTGCTGAAGCTGACCCGGCAGCGGCAGGCGCTCGACCGGTACGCGGGCGACGCGGTCGCCGTGCCGCTCGCCAAGTACGCCGAGGCGTACCGGCGGCTGCGGTCGGTCTCCACCGAGCTGGAGGAGATCGTCACGCGTGCGCGGGAGCGGGCGCAGGAAGCCGACATGCTGCGGTACGGGCTCGACGAGATCGCCGCCGTGGAGCCGCGGGCCGGGGAGGACGTGGAACTGGCCGAGGAGGCGGAGCGGCTGGGGCACGCGGAGGCCCTGTCGTCCGCCGCGACGGCCGCGCACGCCGCTCTCGCGGGCAATCCGGAGGACCCCGAGGGGATCGACGCCTCGACCCTCGTCGCGGGCGCCCACCGGGCACTGGAGACCGTCCGGTCGCACGATCCGTCGCTGGCCTCGCTCGCCGACCGGATCGGGGAGATCGGGATCCTGCTGGGCGATGTCGCCGGTGAGCTGGCGGGCTACGCCGACGACCTGGACGCCGACCCGCTGCGGCTGGCCGCCGTGGAGGAGCGCCGGGCCGCGCTCACCGCGCTGACGCGCAAGTACGGGGAGGACGTGAACGCTGTCCTCGCCTGGGCCGAGCAGAGCGCCGCGCGCCTGACCGAGCTGGACGGCGACGACGAGCGGATCGGGGAGCTGACCGCCGAGCGGGACGCCCTCCGCACCGAACTGGGCGGGCTGGCGCAGGCGCTGTCGGACGCGCGGACGGAGGCCGCCGAGCGGTTCGCCGCCGCCGTGACGGCCGAGCTGGCCTCGCTGGCCATGCCCCACGCGCGCGTGTCCTTCGACATCCGGCAGACCGAGGACCCGGAGGGCGTCGAGGTCGGCGGCCGCACGGTCGGGTACGGGCCGTCGGGCGTGGACGAGGTCGAGCTGCTGCTCGCCCCGCACCCGGGCGCCCCGCCGCGCCCCATCGCCAAGGGCGCCTCCGGCGGTGAGCTGTCCCGCGTGATGCTGGCCGTGGAGGTCGTCTTCGCGGGCACCGACCCGGTGCCGACGTACCTCTTCGACGAGGTCGACGCCGGCGTCGGCGGCAAGGCCGCGGTCGAGATCGGGCGGCGGCTCGCCAAGCTCGCCAGGACCGCGCAGGTCGTCGTGGTCACCCACCTGCCCCAGGTGGCGGCCTTCGCCGACCGGCAGCTGCTGGTGGAGAAGACCAACGACGGGTCCGTCACCCGCTCCGGTGTGAAGGTCCTGGAGGGCGAGGAGCGGGTCCGCGAGCTGTCCCGGATGCTGGCGGGCCAGGAGGACTCCGAGACCGCCCGCGCGCACGCCGAGGAACTGCTGGCGACGGCCCGGGCGGACGCGTGACGGCCAGGACCGGCTCCTTCGCCCTCACCGCCGCGCTCACCCGCGCGCATGGCCGTCCTGCGCCGCAACCCGCCCGGCACGCACGTGCGTTGGGAGCGGGAGAACCACGCCGGGCGGAGCGTCGGGCTGTACGCCGGGCCGGCCTCGGCCGTGGCTCCTCCGTCTTCTCGGCGCCTTCGTCCTCGTAACGCCCCACGACCAGGCCGACGTTGGTGCCGCCGAAGGCGAAGGCGTTGATGAGGGCGTGC
>NZ_JBSGDB010000680.1:0-3664 GCF_053602155.1 Streptomyces sp. NPDC004561 | reverse complement strand
GTGCCGCCGTTGACGATCTTGAGCGTGCCGTGGCCGACGGCGTCGAAGAGCTGCCTCATGGAGGCGGCGGCGCCGAGCGGCTGGTGCGGGCGGTACTAGAGGGCGCGAGCCCGGTGGCGGTGCTCGCGCGCCGGCTCGACGTGCCCGTACGGATCGTGGACATGGCCCTGGACTGCCCGGCGGAGACCTTCCCCGAGGACGTCGTACGGCACCGGGTGCGGCGCGGCAGCGGCCGTATCGACATCGAGGACGCGCTCACCCCGGAGGAGGCCGAGGCGGCCCTGCTGGCGGGTGTCGCCGTCGCCGACGAGGAGGCCGACTCGGGTACGGACCTGGTGGTGCTCGGCGACATCAGCGTGGGCGGGACCACCGCGGCGGCGGTGCTGGTCGCCGCGCTGTGCGGCACCGACGCGTCCGTGGTGACCGGACGGGGCGGGCTCGCGATCGACGACCTGACGTGGATGCGCAAGTGCGCGGCGATCCGGGACGCGCTGCGCCGGGCGCGGCCGGTGCTCGGGGACCAGCTGCAGCTGCTGGCGGCGGTGGGCGGGGCGGACCTGGCGGCGATGACCGGGTTCCTGCTCCAGTGCGCGGTCCGCAAGCTGCCGGTGATCCTGGACGGCGTGGTGGCCTCCGCGTGCGCGCTGGTCGGGCAGCGGGTCGCCTTCCGGGCACCGGACTGGTGGCTGGCCGGGCACGACAGCGGGGAGCCGGGGCAGGCGAAGGCGCTGGACCGGATGGCGCTGGAGCCGCTCCTCGAGCAGGGGGTGAAGGTCGGCGAGGGCCTGGGCGCGCTGCTGGCCCTGCCGCTGGTGCGGGCCGCCGCCGCGCTGTCCGCCGAGCTTCCCGAGAGGGAGCCGGAGGCGGAGCCCGGCAAGGAGCCGGAGGAGAAGGAGTAGCCGCCCGGGCAAGTTGTGCGGTGATGGTGGGACCACCGGCCACCGCGGCCGGATAAGTGCGGTTCACCAGGGCATCCCCCATATGATCCCGACCATGGGAGATGCCCGAATTGCCGTGCCGCAGCGAGCCGAACCGGGGCGCCCGAGCGAGGAGGAGCGGCGGTCGACCGGGGCTTCCCGGCGAGCCGCCGCCTTCGCCGTCTGGTACCTGCGGACGGTCGCCTTCATCAACTTCCTCAGCGCGGTCTGGGTCTCGCTCTACCAGGACGTGCGCCGGCACAACCAGGACGACTTCTTCACGCCGTACCTGCTGACGGCGGGCTTCGCCTCCGGCGTGTTCACCACCTTCCTGGCGATCACCATGCGGCGCCGCAAGCGGGCCGCGTGGATCCTCAACCTCGTGCTCAGCGGGGCCTTCCTGGCCCTGTTCGCGTTCGCCATGGCGTTCCCGGAGATCCGGCGGTACGCGCAGAACTGGGTCTCGCTGGTGCTGACGGCCGGGTTCGTCGGGGCGCTGCTCGTCGGCCGCCGGGAGTTCTACGCCAAGGGCGACCGGTCCAACCCGCGGCTCGCCGCGACCGTGGCCGTGGGCGGCGGGCTGGTCGCGAGCCTGCTGGCCGGACTGCTGGTGACGGTCACCAACCAGGCGCCGGACGCGCACCGTTCGACCTTCCTGGAGCGCTGGCACTACGGCGCCCTGCGGCTGGTGTCGGTGGCCGCCGACGAGAACCGGTTCCCCGGCATCTCCCCGCCCAACTGGGCCAACGTCACCGTCAACGTGCTGAGCACGGTCCTCGTCCTCGCCGTGTTCTACGCCGCCTTCCGCTCCCGGCGTGCCGTCGACCCGCTCACCGAGGACGACGAGAAGCGGCTGCGGGCACTGCTGGAGCGGCACGGCGAACGGGACTCGCTGGGCTACTTCGCGCTGCGCCGGGAGAAGAGCGTGGTGTGGTCGCCGACCGGGAAGGCGGCCGTGGCCTATCGCGTGGTCGGCGGGGTGAGCCTCGCCTCCGGTGACCCGATCGGGGATCCGGAGGCCTGGCCGGGGGCGATCGCGCCGTGGCTCGCCAAGGCGCGGGCCCACGGCTGGATCCCGGCGGTGATGGGGGCGGGCGAGGAGGCGGGGACCGTCTACGCCCGGCACGGCCTGGACGCCCTCGAACTCGGTGACGAGGCGCTCGTGGAGGTCGCCGACTTCACCCTGGACGGGCGGGCGATGCGGACCGTCCGGCAGGCGTACAACCGGGTGAAGCGGGTCGGCTACGAGGTGCGCATCCGGCGCCACCAGGACATCCCGGTGGCCGAGATGGCGTCCCTCGTCGAGCGCGCGGACGATTGGCGGGACGGGGCGACCGAGCGCGGGTTCAGCATGGCGCTCGGCCGGCTCGGGGATCCCGAGGACGGCCGGTGCGTGATGCTGGAATGCACGGACGCCGAGGGCAGGCTGCGCGCGCTGCTGTCCTTCGTGCCGTGGGGGCCGCAGGGACTGTCGCTGGATCTGATGCGGCGGGACCGGGACTCCGACAACGGGCTGATGGAATTCATGGTCATCGAACTGCTGCGCCGTTCCGACGAGATCGGGATCACTCAGGTCTCGCTCAACTTCGCGATGTTCAGGTCGGTCTTCGAACGTGGCGCGCGCCTCGGCGCCGGTCCGGTGCTGAGGCTGTGGCGGTCGCTGCTCAGCTTCTTCTCCCGCTGGTGGCAGATCGAGTCGCTGTACCGCGCCAACGCCAAGTACCGGCCCATCTGGGAACCGCGGTTCCTGCTCTTCGAGAAGAGCGCGGACCTGCTGCGCATCGGCCTCGCGTCGGCCCGCGCGGAGGGCTTCCTGGAAGCGCCGGGACTGCCGAAGTGGCTGCACCGCAGGCACCTCGGCACCCACAGATAGCCGCACGGTGAGGAACACTGGATGAACAGGCTCGCCCGCTGGGCCCGCGCCGAGTGGGGGCTGCTGTACGTCACGGTGCGCGAGCCCCTGCTGAAGCTGCGCCTGGCGGCGGTGCCGATGACCGTCGCGACGGTGTGCCTCACCGCCCTGCTCCAGTACGTGCAGAACCGGTCCTGGGGTTACCAGCTGGTGGAGAACCTCGGGGCCGTACGGGCCCAGGACCCGCTGTGGCTGGCGCTGCTGCGCACTCCCCTGTCGCTGTTCGTGCCCGCGCTCGACCTGCCGGTGTGGGGGGCGCTGGCGCAGATCCTGTGCGTGTTCGGGATCGCCGAGGCGTGCCTGGGCTGGTGGCGGACGCTCGGCATCGCGTACGTCGCCACGCTCGCCGGGACGCTCTACGCGCGGATCGGCATCACCCTCGGCCAGCACGCCCCGTTCGGGCTGCCGTGGACGGACGCGCAGGTGGTGGACACCGGCCCGTCGGCGGCCGTGGTGGGGCTCGCCGTGTTCGTCGCCTGGCGGTACGGCGCCTATCTGACGGCGGGCGCGGTGACCCTGGCCATGGTCGCGGAGGTGCTGGTCAAGGAGAACCTCGCGGGCAAGGAGCATCTGGCGGCGCTGATGGCCGTGGGGGTGCTGTGCCTCGGGGTGGCGGTGCGGTTCCGCTACGGGCACCAGCTGCGGCAGCGGCTGCGCCGGGCGTACGGCCGGGGCACGCGCGTGATTCACCGGCGGCCGGGCAGCCGCACCGGGCCCGGGTCGGGCTTGCCGCCGATCCAGTCCTGAAGGGCGCGGCGGGGAAACGGACCCTCGTCCAGTACGGCACCTGTGCGTTCGTACTCGCCGTGGTGGCCGTTCTCGTCCTGGTCAGGAC
>NZ_JBSGDB010000679.1:0-3701 GCF_053602155.1 Streptomyces sp. NPDC004561 | reverse complement strand
ACGGTGGGCGAGGTGTGCGACGCGCTCCGGGAGGTCTGGGGGAAATACGTGCCCTCGGACGTCTTCTGACCACCCCTGCCGCCCCCTGGTTCCTTTGCTGCGCCGGCTGGTGGTGCTGCGGCACGCCAAGTCCGCCTGGCCCGAGGGCGCCGAGGACCACCGCAGACCGCTCGCACCGCGCGGCCTGCGGGACGCCCCGGAGGCCGGGCGCGCCCTCGCCGAGGCCGACTGCCTGCCCGACCTCGCCCTGTGCTCCACCGCCGTGCGCGCCCGCCGCACCTGGCAGCTGGCCTCCGCCGAATGGGGCACCCCGCCCCCGGTGCGCCACGACCCCCGGTTGTACGCGGCGGACGTGCCCGACCTGCTGGAGGTCGTGCGCGAGGTGCCCCGCGAGGTCGAGACGCTGCTGCTGGTCGGGCACAACCCGGGACTGGAGGAGCTGGTCCTGGAGCTGGCCGGGGACGGGCTGGACGACACGCTGGACCGGGTGCGGGCCAAGTTCCCCACCTCCGCGATCGCCGTCCTCGCCTGGCACGGCACCGGCTGGCCGGCCCTCGCCCCGGGCGCCGCCCTGCTGACCTGGTTCGCCGTCCCGCGCGGCAGGAAGCCGTAGCACCCCGATCAGGGGCGGTCCGCACTCCGCATAGGCTGGCGGGATGCAGGACGAGTACCGCACGGTCGCCCGCACGGGCGTGCACGAGACCGAGATCAACCGCTCCCGCTTCCTGTGCGCCCTCGCCCCGGCCGCCACCGAGCGGGAGGCGCAGGACTTCGTCGCCGCCGTCCGCAAGGAGCACGCGGACGCCAGCCACAACTGCTGGGCGTACGTCATCGGCGCCGACGCCTCCGTGCAGAAGGCCGGCGACGACGGCGAGCCGGGCGGCACGGCCGGCGTCCCGATGCTGCAGATGCTGCTGCGCCGCGACATGCGCTACGTCGTCGCCGTCGTCACCCGCTACTACGGCGGTGTCAAGCTCGGCGCCGGCGGGCTCATCCGCGCCTACGGCGGCTCCGTCGGCGAGGCCCTGGACGCGCTCGGCACGATCACCCGGCGCCGCTTCCGGCTGGCCACGGTGACCGTCGACCACCAGCGCGCGGGCAAGGTCCAGAACGACCTGCGCGCCACCGGACGCGAGGTGCGGGACGTCCGCTACGGCGAGGCCGTCACCATCGAGATCGGTCTGCCGGACGCCGACGTGGACGCCTTCCGCGGCTGGCTCGCCGATGTGACGGCGGGCACGGCGGGCTTCGAGCTGGGCGGCGAAGCCTACGGTGATGCCTGACAATTGGAGTGAATCGGGCATAACACCCCTATGTGGGGCCGGTCATGACGGGCTGATACGGGAGTAACCGCCCGTGATGTCAGACCCGGAGGTTAGTCTCGGGGATCATGAGACTCCTGCACACGTCCGACTGGCACCTCGGCCGGGCCTTCCACCGGGTGAACATGCTCGGGGCCCAGGCCGGGTTCATCGGTCACCTCGTCACCACCGTGCGCGAGCACGAGGTGGACGCGGTGGTGGTGTCGGGGGACGTGTACGACCGGGCGGTGCCCCCGCTCGCCGCGGTCGAGCTGTTCGACGAGGCCCTGCACCGCCTCGCGGACCTCGGTGTGCCCACCGTGATGATCTCCGGCAACCACGACTCGGCCCGCCGCCTCGGCGTCGGCGCAGGACTCATCGACCGCGCGGGCATCCACCTGCGCACCGAGCCGTCCGCCGTCGCCACCCCCGTCGTGCTGTCCGACGCCCACGGCGACGTCGCCTTCTACGGCCTGCCGTACCTCGAACCCGCCCTGGTGAAGGACGAGTTCGCGGTGGACAGGGCCGGCCACGAGGCCGTGCTGGGCGCGGCGATGGACCGCGTCCGCGCCGACCTCGCCACACGCGCGCCGGGCACCCGCTCCGTGGTCCTCGCCCACGCCTTCGTCACCGGCGGCCGGGCCAGCGACAGCGAGCGGGACATCACCGTCGGCGGAGTGGCCGCCGTGCCGGCCGGAGTCTTCGACGGCGTGGACTACGTGGCGCTCGGGCATCTGCACGGCTGCCAGACCCTCACCGAGCGCGTGCGCTACTCCGGCTCCCCGCTCGCCTACTCCTTCTCCGAGGCCGACCACCGCAAGAGCATGTGGCTGGTCGACCTCGCCGCCGACGGCTCCGTCGCCGCCGAGCGCCTCGACTGCCCGGTGCCGCGCCCGCTGGCCCGCGTCCGCGGCACCCTGGACGACCTCCTCGCCGACCCGCGGCTCACCCCCCACGAGGACGCCTGGGTCGAGGCCACCCTCACCGACCCCGTCCGCCCGGCCGACCCGATGGCCCGGCTCACCGAGCGCTTCCCGCACACCCTCAGCCTGGTCTTCGCCCCCGAGCGCGCCCCCGACGACCCCGAGGTGTCCTACGCCCGCAGGCTGGCGGGCCGCAGCGACCAGCAGGTCGCCGAGGACTTCGTCGCCCATGTGCGCGGCGCCGGGCCCGACGAGCGGGAGGCGGCCGTGCTGCGCGAGGCCTTCGACGCCGTGCGCGCCGGCGACGCCGTACGGGAGGTGGCGCGGTGAGACTGCACCGGCTCGACATCACCGCCTTCGGGCCCTTCGGCGGCTCCCAGAGCGTCGACTTCGACGCGCTGTCCACCGCCGGGCTCTTCCTGCTGCACGGCCCCACGGGCGCGGGCAAGACCTCCGTCCTGGACGCCGTCTGCTACGCCCTCTACGGCTCCGTCCCCGGCGCCCGCCAGAGCGGCCAGGGCATGGCCCTGCGCAGCGACCACGCCGAACCGGGCACCCGCACCGAGGTCCGCCTCGAACTCAGCGTCGCCGGACGCCGGCTGGAGGTCACCCGGCAGCCGCCCTGGGAGCGGCGCAAACTGCGCGGCAAGGGCACCACGGTCGACAAGGCCCAGACCTGGCTGCGCGAGTACGACGGCGCGGCCGGCGCCTGGCAGGACCGCAGCCGTTCCCACCAGGAGATCGGCGAGGAGATCACCCAGCTGCTCGGCATGAGCCGCGAGCAGTTCTGCCAGGTCGTGCTGCTGCCGCAGGGCGACTTCGCGCGCTTCCTGCGCGCCGACGCCGAGGCCCGCGGCCGGCTGCTGGGCCGGCTCTTCGACACCCAGCGCTTCGCCGACGTCGAGAAGCGCCTCGCCGAGCGCCGCCGCGCCACCGAGGCACGCGTGCGCGAGGGCGACGCGGCCCTGCTCGCCGACGCCCACCGCATGCAGCAGGAGGCCGGCGACGCCATGGACCTGCCCGAGCTGGCCCCCGGCGAGCCGGGGCTGGCCGAGGGCGTGCTCGCGGCCGCCGCCGTCGCCCGCAGCACCGCCCGCGAACGCCTCGCCGTCGCGCACACCCGGCTCGCCGCGGCCGAGTCCGCGCACCCCGGCGCCCGCAGCGCCCTGGACGAGATCCGCGAACTCGCCCGGCTGCAGGGCCGGTTCGCCGAGGCGCGGCGGCGCGCCGAGGGCCTCCAGGAGCGGGCCGGTGACCATGGAGCGGCCCAGGAGCGCATGGCGCGGGGCCGGAAGGCGGAGGCGGTCGCGCCCGCGCTGGAGCTGCGGGAGGCCGCCGAGGAGGAGCACCTGAGGGCAGCCGCCGCCGAGGCACACGCGCGCGGCCTGCTGCCCGACTCCCACGCCGACGCCGGCGCGACCGGGCTCGCCGCCGCCGCCCGCCGGACCGCCGAGGAACTGGGCGGACTGGACGCGGC
>NZ_JBSGDB010000678.1:0-3719 GCF_053602155.1 Streptomyces sp. NPDC004561 | reverse complement strand
GGTGCAGCGGCTGGAGCGCCAAGGCCTGCTGCTGCGGGGCCTGTACGACGAGGCCGACGCCACCGGGTTCGAGGACGAGCAGGTGCTGCGGGCGCTGGGCGTGCGGACCTCCGTCGCCGCGCTGCTGGACGAGCCCGGCGGCGCCGCCGAGCTGCTGGACCGGCTCGCCGATCCGGAGCGTCCGGTCACCTCGGCCCAACTGCACGGCCTGTACGGCTCGTTGGCCGATCTCGACCCCGAACGGGTGACCCTGCCGGAGGAGCTGCGGGCCGTGGTCGACGGGCGCGTGGAGGTGGTCGACGCGGCCGACGCCGTGGTCGTGGACTCGCCCGATCTGCTGCCGTTCACCTCCGGGGTGCCGCTGCTGCCCGTCCGGCCGTCCCGGGCCGCCGAGCTGGCCGAGCTCTTCCAGGTGCGGCGGCTCAGCGAGTCCGTCACCGGCGAGGTGCACTCCGAGGGCACCGAGCACGACGTACCGGACCGGGTGCGGGTGCTGCTCGGACCGCGCACGCCCGGGACGTACGTCGAGCACGACGAACTGGTCGTGGACGGCGTCGAGATCGACTGGCGGCTGACCGACGACGGGCTGCTGCACGCCGCCACCCTGGAGGGCGTCGCCGCCGGGCTGGCGTGGGCGGCGGGGCAGTGGCCGCGCCGCTTCGAGGTGGCGGCCCTGCTGGAGGACCCGTCCCGGACCGAGGAGTTGGCGCGGGACCGCTGGTTCGACTGACGGCGCCCGGGAATCCCGGCCTCCGGAATTCTCTTACGAAATCTTCAACTTCCGTACAACCGTACCCCTGAGTGCCGTGTCTGATCATGCGGAGCCAGCCGGCTCCCCGATCACTACGCACGCAGGGGAACACATGCGTATCCGAGCCTCTGTCGCCGTCGTCGGCGGCGCCCTGGTCCTGTCCGCCCTCGCCGTGCCGGCCGCGCAGGCCGACGGCGGCCAGGGGGACACCAAGATCACCAAGGTCGTCGTGGACGGCGACAACAAGGTGACCGTGGGTACCTCCGGCGCCGTGATCCTCAAGGTCAGCGTGACCGCGACGGACGCCTCGGGCATCAAGGGCGCCGAGCCGTTCGACCTCTTCGGCCCCGGCTACGGCATCGAGTCCACCGGCAAGCCCGTCTGCACCCCGGTCAACGCCACCACCTCCACCTGCACCGGCACGGTGACGATCGACCCGAAGACGGACTACCTGCTCAACAAGAACGCCGGCACGTGGTACGTCTCCGCGTGGGTCGACGCCAAGGACAGTGACTACGTCTGGAAGGAGAAGTCCGGTTACTTCTCCTTCCAGCGGGCCGCGAAGCTGACCGCCGACGCCGCTCCCGAGCCGGTGAAGAAGGGGAAGACCCTCACCGTCTCCGGCGCCCTCACCCGCGCCGACTGGGAGTCGCTGAAGTACGGCGGCTACGGCTCGCAGTCGGTGAAGCTCCAGTTCCGCAAGAAGGGCTCGAGCACCTACACCACGCTGAAGACCGTCAAGGCCGACGCCAAGGGCAACCTGAGGACGACGACCACCGCGACGGCCGACGGCTACTACCGCTTCTCCTTCGCGGGCAACTCGACCACCTCGGCCGTCAGCGCGACGGGCGACTTCGTCGACGTGAGGTAGGCGGCCGCCCGCGCGGCCGCCCGCACCCCCCCATTCCCGACCGGCCTCACGGCCGGATCCACCCCATCACCCCTCTAGGGACACCATGCGCATTCGTGCCACCGTGGCCGCCGTCTCCGGCGCCCTGGCCCTGTCCGCCCTCGCCCTGCCGGCGGCGCACGCCGCCGACCAGTCGCGGGTCCCCGCGGAGAACTCCGCGAGCAGGGCCGCGCACGCCGCCCACCAGAGCAGGTCGGCCTTCGCCGCCACCACCTCGGGCACGCCCTACGCCCTGAACGCCACCTTCTCCAACGTCAAGGTGAACAGCGGCAAGAACATCGCCGTCGGCACCACCAACCTGGTCAAGGTGCCCGTCTCCTTCACCCTGACGCACGGCGCCGACGTCGACATCCACGCGTCCGACTTCTTCGCGGGCGTCGAGCTGTACCGCGGCGCCTCGTTCGAGGAGGCCGTCTACTTCTTCGACAGCGACGACGCGACCTGCTCCGACACCTCCGCCACCGTGGCCGGCTGCAAGGCGACCGTCGCGATCGACCCGATGGAGCTGCTGAACGAGGACGCCGGCTCCTGGAAGGCCGCCGGCTTCGCCGTCGCCTTCAACGGTGAGGACCCGGGGAACCCGAACCTGGACAACGTCGGCGTGGCCGTGCAGGACCCGACCAGCTCCTTCAAGCTCCAGCGCTACTCGAAGCTGACGGTCAACGCCGCCCCGGAGCCGGTGAAGAAGGGCGGCACCGTCACCGTCACCGGCAAGCTGTCCCGCGCCAACTGGGACGACGGCAAGTACCACGGCTACACCGGCCAGGCGGTCAAGCTCCAGTTCCGCAAGAAGGGCTCCAGCACCTACACCACGCTGAAGACCATCAAGTCGGACTCGACCGGCAACCTGAGGACGACGGCCAAGGCCACGGTCGACGGCTACTGGCGCTACTCCTTCGCGGGCACCTCGACCACCCCGGCGGTCAACGCCACGGGTGACTACGTCGACGTGAGGTAGTCGGCCCCCTTCCGGCCCCGGACGCGTGCCCTCGCTCCGGGGCCGGAACGTTTCCTCTCGCCTGCGCCATGACCTGGCAATGCAGGCTCAAAATCTGGCCGGAAGTTGCTCCCGGTGTACAACCAGCCCCGGGTGCCATGGATCTGATCGCCTGAGTCGACCGACTCCACGATCACTTCTCCCTCCAGGGGAACGCATGCGCATCCGTGCCACCGTGGCCGCCGTCACCGGCGCCCTGGCCCTCACCGCCCTCGCAGTCCCGGCCGCGCAGGCCGCCGCCGACTCGGGCACGCCGTACACGCTGAACGTCAGCTTCTCCAAGGTCTCGATCGCCGGTGCGATCAAGGTCGGCACCACCAACGAGGTCAGCACCAAGTACACGTACACGCTGACGCACGGCGCCGACGTGGACATCACCGCGAAGGACTTCTTCACCGACGCCTTCCTCTACCGGGGCTCCTACACCGCGTCGTCCCCCGAGCTGCTCGGCGACAACCCGGCGACCTGCACCGCCACCTCGGCCACGACGGCCACCTGCACGGGCACGGTCGACATATACCCGGCCGACGGCGACGTGCAGAACGCCTGGGCCGGCGGCTGGAACGTGGCCGCAGAGGCCGTCGCCTTCAACGGCCAGAGCCAGACCAACCCCGACCTCTCCAAGGTCGGCTACAAGGACCAGGCCGCCCTCGGCACCTCCCTGGTGCAGCGCTACTCCAAGCTGACGGCCGACGCCGGCCCGGAGCCGATCGCCAAGGGGAAGACCCTCACGGTGACGGGCAAGCTGTCCCGGGCCAACTGGGAGGACCACCAGTACCACGGCTACACCGGCCAGCCGGTCAAGCTGCAGTTCCGCAAGGCGGGCAGCACGACCTACACCACGGTCAAGACGGTGAACACCGACTCGTCCGGCAACCTGAAGACCACCGTCACCGCCACCTCCGACGGCTACTGGCGCTTCAGCTTCGCGGGCACCTCGACCACTCCGGCGGTCAGCGCCGCGGGTGACTACGTCGACGTGAGGTGAGCGGACCGGGTACTGGCCGCCGGCGTGCTCCCCTCCCCCCACCACGGCCGGCGTTGAGCGCCCGGTGCGCTCC
>NZ_JBSGDB010000677.1:0-3735 GCF_053602155.1 Streptomyces sp. NPDC004561 | reverse complement strand
GCGGGGTACCGGGTGTGATGGGCTCGCGGGGCCGGTACGGGCGGCATGTGGTGGTGGCCGGTGCCCGGCCGCCGGCGACTGCGGGGCGTCGTGCGTGGTGAGGCTGTCGGGGGCCAGTGCCGGGGCGAGGGCGACGACGTCGGCCACGCCCAGGCCGGCCGCCGGGGCGATCCGCTCTGCCTTCGCCTTCGCGTAGGAGGCCAGCTGGACGATCAGCTTGTCGCGGTCCGCTTCCTGCTTTGCCAGTGCGGCCCGGGTCTTCTTGATCTGGTCCCGCAGGGTGCGCAGATCGGCGAGCGCGGTGCTGTAGCTCTGTGCGTCCATCGGGCGTTCCTTGTCCGGGCCGGTTCAGTCGACGGTGGCGTGGGTGGAGACGTAGGCAAGGGCTCCGCCCGAGTGGGAAGCCAGCCGGGTGCCCAGCAGTTGTTCGGCAAGCTGCCGGTCGCCTCCGGTGCGGGAGGTGAGGCGGGTGTGCGGGGTGGCCAGGTCGGTGACGTAGCCGGCCAGGCGGGCATCGGGAAAGGCGTGACGGCCCTCGGAGTTCTTCTCCCACCGCTGAAGGCCGGTCAGGACGGCCACGACGTAGCCGGACAGGGTCACCGGCAGGACTCCCCCAGCCGCGACGCTGGCCGCGTCGCATCGCCACCAGCCGCGCAGCGCCTTGAGCAGGTCCTCGGGCGGGAGGGCGGCGGCGAAGCCAAGCCATGAACGCTCCGGTTCCTGCGTCCGCCGGGCCGCATCCACCCGCAGAACGGCGACTTCCGGGACCGGCAGTCGATCGAGCGGCGCCTGCCGCCGCGTCTGCAGCGCCTGGACGACCTCAAGCGGGACCATGACGCGTACGCCACGCCGGGACAGATCCGGCAGCAGTCCGGCAGTGATGAGGCGCCGGAACGTGGTGATCGCGCAGCCGAGCTCTTCCGCAGCCTGTCCGGTCGTCAGCAGCACCCCACTCCGCCTCTATCCCTAATCAAATATCTGATTCGACATGTAGCGTAGTCCGGAAGGCGGAAGGGCGTCAAACTCTTGCTGGCATGGCGTGACCTTATGCGCCGACCCAACCAGCAGAGGTCGCGCACACCGGTCCATGCCCCAGGCCGTCCGCTGCCAGGCAGCGCAGGCGTCCTGCGGACCGTACCGGCTGCGGCATTCGGCTCCACCTCGGCGGCCCGCCGCAACAGCGGCTGACAGTCGGGGAGTTGCCCGAGAACTGCGGTTCGGCAGCGGCCAAGACCTGAAGCAGCAACATCGTCGGTTCGTCGGGAGGGCTCACCGGCCAAGCGGAAGCCTGATGTTCTCTGGTCTCGTCGGCCCTGGTCAGATGGAGGAATCGAGTTGGTCGAGCCATGTGCGGGCGGCACTGGCTGCACGGCGGATAACCTGCTCATCGGCACCGACCCTGCTGATCACTCCGATCTTGCGGTTAAGGCGTGCGTTCACTTCCCGATGTGTGGCACCTGTCGCTTTGACGAGTTCGTTGACCATGGCTGTCAGTCGGACGTGGGGGTTTGGATCGGTATCGGCTTCACCGTCGTACTGTCGTTCCCACTCGGGTTCCGGGTCATATAGTGACTCGCGTTCCGAGCAGTCAGCGCAAAACTCTAAGTCTTCCTCGACCTGCGCTTGCCCGCAGCTGACGCAGACCCAGCTGTCGCAGTTCGCGCACGACGTCAAGGCCCCGTCGGAGTCGTGTCCCCAGGCACGTTCCTGCGACGTGCACTGACCGATGCACGGCCGCGACGCGAAGGAGGGGCTCGCTGCAGGTTCTGGCGCGCCGTCGGAGGTCTCACGAGCAGCCAGTTCCGCCCTCCAGCGGGCACTGTTTTCCTTTCCACGCCGATTGCGTGCCTGCTCGAGGGCTTCCCTTTCTTCAGTTGTGAGGTGACCAGCGCACGCGGCTACAGGAGAAGGGAGGTCATCGTAGGCTGGCCATTCGGCAACCGGGCGGCGACATCGGCGACCAGTGGTCTTGCCATACCGGGTACATCCTGACGCCTGACCCCTGACGAGATCCTCCCGGCCGACGGCGGAGGATGCTTCCTTGGTGTGCGTCTTGGACGCCTGCTCGGAGGCTGCTCCCTGGGCCAGCTTTGCCTGCAGGATTTGCCGCCAGTCGTCACCGATCTCGGGAAGCGCAGGACCGGCACTGACGCCATCGACCTGCAGGCCATGCCGTCCCGCCACGTGTACGAGCACCGGCTGAATGGTTGCGAGGATCTCGTTGGTGAACCGGGGAACGAGATAGGGCGACACGATGAGAACGGCGTCCGTCCGCCCCCCGGAGCGGTTGCCCGGCATCAGTTCCACGTTTCCTACATCCGCCAGCAGGGCAGCTGCCTCACTATGGCCCTGCTCATACATCAAGAACGCCGTTTCCCCCAGCACGCGATGCAGGGTGGATGCCGCTGACACAGCTGGCCGGGGTGGCAGGGCAGCAGTGGCGGCGGGCGCATGCCCTGGCACCGCCGTACTTGCCGGCATGGAATACAGGGGCGCAGGTGGTGTTTGCTCAAGGATCGACTCAACGGCGGCTGGACGGCTGAGAACCTCCTCAAGCACCGCCTCGAGCACGAGCACGGAGCCCGAACCGACGAAGTTGTCCACCGAGCCCTGGTTGACCCAGGCCAGTGTCAGCGTGGCCCCGTCATAGAAGAACACGTTTGCGTTCTGACTCAACAGAATCCAGGTGAACCGCCGCCGGTTCTTCACTACTTCCAGCACCTGCGGCCATAGCTCCTGCACGAACACCGTCTTGTCCGCCATATCCGCTCCCCATGTGATCCGCTCTTAGCAGCGTAGAAAGAGGCACTGACAACTAGGCTCATCGCGATGGCAGTTGGCTTGGACCTCGGCAACCGTTGCTGACCCGTCATGACACCGCTGCGTGCGACGAGGCAGAAGCCCCTCATCCGCAGCGCCGTCGGTGCCGGGTGGTTCCGTTCGACGGTGCCGGGCACCAGATCGAATTGATGCACACGGAGGCCGCCGGCCGAGGCACCACGACTCGAGCAGGGTCGGGTTCAGCCGTCAGGAGGGCTGCGGCTGATGCCGCCGACGACGCGTCGAGCGCATTTCGAACTTAAAGCGGGCCCATGATCAGGCAAGATCTTTTCGGTCATTTGTTCCCATGTCATGGCCGGGATGCAACGCGTGTAGCACGCGGTCGTCTCCTCTTCCTCCCTGCCGTCGGCTGCGAGCTGAACGTCCGCCGCGTCTTACCGTTCGCAACGACTATGCGCAGCTTAGAGCGCCGCGCCTGTAGGCACGGTGCGTGCTGGGGTACCTCGTCATGGGGCAGAAGGCGGGGCAGTGTAGAGCGCGGGTCTGACAATGCATCCGCAACCGGCGCAACGGAAATGGCGCGAAGTCTCGGCTACCGTCTGGTACTGAGATTGGACGCCTCAGGCTCGGCCAGACAGTGCGTCAGGATGCGTTCATGAGTCTCCCCTCGTCTTTCAGGGAACAGACGGCGGCGATGCCGCGCGTCCATGCCCCACTTCTGCCTGGCAGCATCGAGCGCCTGGATATGTCCGGCCGGATGCCGCAAACATCGCGGTGATCTGCTCTGGGGTTGCGGTGTCAGGTCTTCTCCCGACCTCGGCCTACTTTCGCGGCCTGAGCGCGTCATGACGGCCCGACTACCTGCGTTCCGCGTAATTCGGGGGTTCTGGAGTCCCTACCGGGCTGAAGGTGCAGGTCAGTGGGCTGGAGGCTGGTGACGCGGGCGAATTCGCC
>NZ_JBSGDB010000676.1:0-3746 GCF_053602155.1 Streptomyces sp. NPDC004561 | reverse complement strand
CAGGGTCAGGCCCGTGCCGGAGCCCTGCTGCAGATGCCCGGAGGGCAGGCCGAGCGCCTTGGCGACCGTCTGGGCCTCGGCCTTCTGGCCCGTGCCGTACGTGAGCGTGGTGCTCGCCGCCGAACTCGGGGCGTTGGCCGTGGTCGTCCCGGAGCTGAAGCCCTGGTCGGTCAGCGCGGTGGCGATCGCGGAGGCGCGGCCGGTGACGGTCGTGCCGTTCTCGACGGTCACGGCGATCTGGGAGGCCGGCACCGCCGGCGTGGTGGCCTTCGCGGTCGCCGAGGCCGCCGAGGACTTCTTACCGGACCCGTTGGTCAGGGACTGGTCGTTGGCGATGGTGGAGAACAGGGTCTTGGCGCCCTGGCCCACCAGCACGCGGTTGCGGTTCGACGGGTCGTCGGTCGTCTGCATCGTCGCGAAGGTGATCCGCTTGGTGGGGACCTTGTTCACGTCCGAGGCGAGCGAGATCAGCTTGTTGATGCTGCCCAGGCCGTCGTCCACGGTCAGCGCCTTGGTGGCGGCGTCCGCGAGGCCGTAGACTGCGGTGGGGTCGGTGAGCGTGCCCGCGCTCTTGAACTTGCGGATCATCGAGCTGAGGAAGATGTGCTGCGAGATCGTGCGGCCCAGGTCGCTGCCGTCGCCGAAGCCGTGCCGCGAGCGGACGAACTCCAGGGCCGCGACACCCTTCAGGGTGTGGTCGCCCTTGGACAGCTTCAGGTGCGAGTAGGTGTCGTAGACGTCGTCGCTGACGCACACCGAGACACCGCCGACCGCGTCGGACATCTTGACCACACCGGAGAAGTCGAGCTTGATGAAGTGGTCGATGGGGATGCCGGTGAGCTGGTGCACGGTGGCCACCTGGCAGGCGGGGCCGTACTGGAGCGCGCTGTTGATCTGGCCGTAGTAGCCGGGCGTGGACTGGCCGTTCTCACTGTCCTTGCAGGCGGGGACGTGGGTCATGGTGTCCCGCGGGATGCTCATCACGGTGGCGTTGGAGCGGTCGGCCGATATGTGCACGACCATCTGCACGTCGGCGTTGCTGCCGGTCTGCACACCGGTCTTCGAACAGCCGCCGCCGAGTGCGCAGTCGGTCTTGCTGGTCCGGCCGTCCGAACCCATCACCAGGATGTTGATCGGGGTGCGGCCGAAGGCGTCGGCCTTCTCCGTGCCGCCCTTGCCGTCGAGCGAGAAGCTGTGGATGTTGCCGTTCAGATGCTCGTAGAACCACCAGCCCGCACCGGCGGTGACCACGATGGCCGTGGACAGCGATATGCCGAGGATCTTCAGCGCACGCCTGCCCCGGGGCACCGGACGGGCCCGGCGAGCCCCCCAGCCGCCGCGCGAGCGCGCCGCGGCCCGGGCCGCGGCCCGGCCACCCGGAAGGTTCGCTCCGTCGGACTCGGCCATGCGCTGTCCGGGCACCCGGTCACCGCGGCTTCGCGTGGCCTGGCCTGCCGGCCTGTCCCACGGGTCGCTCATCTCCCACTCCCATGAACGGTCGGGCCCGTCAGGCCGGGCCGTCGACGGTACGGCCAGGCATGCGCGCGGCGGTGTACGAGAACGCGGGGCGCCGCCGCCCCACTTCGCTTGCGTAGTTGCGCAATCTAACAAACTTGCGGCCCCAGCAGCACAGATGCACACCACATTCACAGGTGAGGCATCTCATGGCCGCCGCGCCCGGGGCGGCACGGCAGCGGGAGTCTACGCGCCTCTCCTGTGAGCGCGGTGATCGGGCGGCCCCCCTGTGGGTACGGCCGGCGGGCCGCTCCGTCTCAACGGCCCGTTTCCGAGGTGCCCCGGCCGCGTGCGTAACGGGCCCGGGCCGCCAGCAGACCCGCGGCGTAGAGGGCCAGTACGGCGGCGAGGAGCGTGTAGTACATGCCCGGCAGGGCGGTCAGGCCGAGTGGCCGGCCGAGCGGGGAGGGGGGAAGGACCAGGCCGATGCCGGCCAGGGCGGTTGCTGCCCAGGCGACCGGGCCGGGCCGGTGGCCCTCGGCGCCGCGGCGGCCCCCCCGCAGCAACAGCATCACCAGGGCCTGGGTGAGCAGGTTCTCGGTGAACCAGCCGGAGTGGAACACCGCCTCGTCGTCCCCGGTGCCCGTCCCGTGGGCGGCCAGCGCGAGCGCGCCGAAGGTGGCCAGGTCGGCCACGGCGTTCAGCACCCCGAACCCGGTGATGAAGCGCAGCAGGTCGCGCGGGCGCAGCTCGGTCGGCCGGCGCAGCACCGAGGGGGCCGGGCGGTCGTGGGCGAAGGCGAGCTGGGCGGCGTCGAAGCACAGGTTCTGGGCGAGGACCTGGGCGGGGAGCATGGGCAGGAAGGGCAGCAGGAGGCCCGCGGAGAGCATCGCGATCACGTTGCCGAGGTTGGAGGACAGCGTGATGCGCAGGTAGGAGGCGATGTTGTCGCTCGCGTGCCGGCCCGCGCCGACCGCGTGCGCGACACCGGTGAGGTCCTTGCGGGCGAGCACCAGGTCGGCGCGCTCGCGGGCCACGTCGGCGGCGTCACGCGGGGCGATGCCCACGTCGGCGGCGCGCAGCGCGGGCAGGTCGTTGACGCCGTCGCCGAGGAAGCCGACCGTGTGCCCGGCGGCCCGCAGGGCCTGGACGATCCGCGCCTTGTGTGCCGGGGTGCAGCGCGCGAAGACGGTCGTACGGCGGGCCCGGGCGGCCAGTTCGGCGTCGGTGAACGTGTCGATGCGGTCCGCGTCGAGCACGCCGTCCTCGGGGACGGGGATGCCGAGATCGCGGCAGGCCCGGACGGCGGTACCGGGGTGGTCGCCGGTGAGGATCCGGACGGTGACGCCGCGTTCGGCGAGGACGCCGAGCGCGTCGCGGGCGGTGGGCGCGAGCGCGTCCCGGAGGGTGACCAGCCCGCGGAAGGTGAGTCCGCGCACGTCGGCCGGGGTGTACGCGCGGCCGCGGGCGGGGCGCTCGGCGGTGGCTACGGCCAGGACGCGCAGGCCGTCGTCCGCGGCGCGGGTGGCCTGGACGAGCAGCCCCCGGCGTTCCTCGTCGGTGAGCGCGCAGCGCTCCAGGACGGCCTGGACGTCTCCCTTCACCACCAGGGTGTGCGTCCCGAGGCGGCCGGGGGTGCGGACGACGGCGGTGGCGAGGCGGCGGACCGGGTCGAACGGGAGGGCGGCCACGCCGTCGTGGGCCAGCAGGACGTCCTCGTCGGCCGCGTCCAGGATCGCCTCGTCGAGGGCGTCTGGTTCGGGCAGGTCGGCGAGCTGGAGGGTCCACCACGCGTTGACGGTGGCCCACCGCAGCACCTCGGGGTCGTCGTCCCGGCCGTCGGGGCCGAGGGCGCGGTCCACCACGGGCAGATCCCGCGTGAGCGTGCCCGTCTTGTCCAGGCACAGCACGTCGACGGCACCGATGTCGTGCAGCGCGGGCAGCCGTCTGACGATGACCCCGTGGGTGCGGGCCAGCAGCGCCGCTCCACGGGCCAGGCAGGTGGTGACGATGACCGGCAGCATCTCCGGGGTCATGCCGACCGCCACCGCGACGGCGAACGGCAGCGTCTCCAGACCGCGGCCGCGCAGCGCGGCGCCCGTCATCAGCACCAGCGGCGGAGTCAGCAGCATGAACCGGATCAGGATCCAGGAGACGCCCTGGACGGAACGGTCGAAGGCGCTCGGTCCCCGCCGCTCGGCCAAGGACACCGCGGCCCTCGCCGACAACCCCCTGATCTTCCCGGACTCGACGATGCGCTCCCGCCTCGCCATCGCCCGCGACATCACGTC
>NZ_JBSGDB010000675.1:0-3762 GCF_053602155.1 Streptomyces sp. NPDC004561 | reverse complement strand
CGATGTGCAACTGGGGGGACTCGCCGTCCGACGGCCGGTGCGGCGGGCGCGACGTCAGTACGGCGACGTCGATCGAGCCCGCCCGCAGGGCCCGCTGCACGCCACACCGCTCACCGACGAGGAGTTCGTGCTGGTCGCCGCCCCCGTGTGGGCGGGGCGGGTGGCGCGGCGGCTCGCCGCCGAGGGCCCGGCCGCGCTGCACGAGGTCCCGCTGATCACGTACGCCGAGGACCTGCCGATCGCCCGCCGCTACTGGCGCCATGTCTTCGGCCGGCGTCTGTCCCGTACCGCCGCCGTGACCGTGCCCGATCTGCGGGGCGTCCTCGCGGCGGTGGCGGCGGGCGCCGGGTTCTCCGTGCTGCCCCGCTATCTGTGCCAGGACCTGCTGGAGTCCGGCGCGGTGGTGGCGCTGCTGGAGCCGGAGGACCCGCCGATCAACACCGGCTTCCTCGTGCGGCGTCCCGGCGCCTCGGACAACGCCGACGTCGTCCGGGTGAGCGAGCTGCTGCTGCGCGCGGCCCGGTCCTGGTAGGCACCGGGGATCAGCCGGTGCCCGTCCACTCCGGCGCCAGCACCGACCAGATCTCCTCGTCGTGCCGCTCCCCCCGGTGCAGGTGGCTCTGACGCAGGACGGCGTCCTTGGTCATGCCGAGCCGCCGGGCGACCGCGATGCTGGGCGCGTTCTCCGCCGACACCCACCACTCCACCCGGTGGACGCCGCGCTCCCGGATCGCCCAGTCGATCAGCAGGCGCGCGGCCCGCGTCACCAGACCGCGGCCCACGGCGGCCGGCTCCAGCCAGCAACCCGCCTCCGCCGTGCCCTGCGGTACGTCAAGACGGCGCAGGATCACCGCCCCGACCAGCGTGCCGTCGAGCCGGATCGCGCGGATGAGGCCCGCGTCGGCCGCCTCCTTCTCGGCGTACGCCCGCAGGAACGCCCGGCCGCCCGCCAGATCGGCGACCACGTCCGGCAGACCGTTGAACCGGCCGATGAACTCCCGCCCCCGGTCCATGTGAGCCAGGAACTCCTCGGCCTGCCAGGGCTGGAGAGGACACAGCTCGGCACCGTCGGCACCGAGGGAGGTCGCGAGCATGGTCACCTTCGGGTGGGGGAATGGGACATCTGGTAAGCCAGCCTAAGGTCGGCGCTGTCCCCGATGGCCGTGAGGGCCTCGTCCAGCTCCAGGAACCACTGCCAGGCCGGCCGTCCGCCGGCCCCGGCCAGCCGCGCCACCACCAGGTCCTCCAGCTCCGGCACCCGTTTGTTCTTCCAGGCCTTGTCGGCCAGGCTGACCAGCAGGTCCTCCACGTCCGTCCCGGGAGCCGTCCAGGACGCGTCGTGCGTGGCGGCCCCGAACAGCACCGCCTCCGCGTCGAACTCCAGCTCCGGGCAGTGCCGTTGGACCCACTCCACCAGCCGGGCCGCCACGTCGTGCACCGCTCGGAGGTGGGCGACCAGCCGTGGTGGGGGTCAACTCCCGCCAGGAGCACGGTGGCCGGCCCGGGCAGCGGCCGCAGCGGCGGATCACCCATGTCGTCCGACGCGATCGACACTGTGTTCGTGGGAGTCATCCGTGACACAGTACTCACCGGAGTGTGGGGGACGGTTGTCTCGACGGGGGTGTTCATGCGGGTGGTGCACACGGCGTTCCTGCTCGGCACGGGCGGGTTCTGGACGGCGGCCTACGTACTGCTGGTCCGCACCGGGGTGCGGGAGCGGACGTTCGGCATGCCCGTCGTGGCCTTCGCCACCAACATCAGCTGGGAGTTCATGTTCGCGTTCGTGCGGCCGCCGTCCGGGGTCCTGCACGTCGTCAACATCGTGTGGTTCGCCTTCGACCTCGCCGTCGGCTACACGGTCGTACGCTTCGGGCGGTCCGAATTCCCCTACCTGCCCGACCGGTTGTTCCTGCCCGCGCTTGCCGTGCTGCTCGCCTTCGCCTACCCGGGCATGAACTACGCCTCCGAGCAGTTCGACGCGGGCGCCGGCACGATCACCGCGTTCGGCAGCAACCTGGCGATGTCCGCGATGTTCCTCGCCATGCTGGCCGCCCGCCGGGGCACGCGCGGCCAGTCCGCCGCGATCGCGCTGGCCAAGCTGCTGGGCACGGCCTGCGCCTCCCTGACGCTGCTCACCGATCCGCACGGGGCGCCGCGCTACGACAGCGCCCTCATGTACTACCTCTACGCCGCCTGCTTCCTCCTCGACCTCGCCTATCTCGGCGCCCTCGTGGCCGTACGCCGAGCCGAGCGGGCGGCGCCCGTCCCGGTCCCGGTCCCGGCGTGAGGCGCGGGCCCTGCGGCCTCGCCCCGCCCCTTGCCGAATGGCGGGCCCGAGTTGCCAGGCCGACGATGGTGCTGTGGGGTACGGCCGCCGCAGCGCCGGTGCCGTCCGAGGTCGCCGGGGGACGGAGACCGGCCCCGGCCGCGGCCAGCGGCCGGAAGGGAGGACACCGTCATGCTGGAAGTGAAGACGGTCGAGAAGCCGGACGAACGGCGTGACTTCCCCCGCGGCCACCTCGAAGCGCTCCATCTGACCGGGCTCGACTTCGCGGTGGGCACCTTCGAACCCGGCTGGGTCTGGTCGGAGTCCGTGGGCCCGATCGCGGGCACCGCCAGTTGCATGGTCCACCACAACGGTTACGTGGTGGAGGGGCGGATGCGGCTCCGCATGGACGACGGCGCCGAGACCGAGGTCGGCCCCGGTGACGTCTTCGTGATCCCGCCGGGCCACGACGCGTGGGTCGTGGGCGACGCGCAGGTCGTCCTCTTCGACTTCGCCGGCACCATGGCCAACGAGTACGCCAAGGGCTCATAGCCGGCGACGCCCACACAGTCCCCGGGTCGCACATGGTGCGACCCGGCAATCATGTGGCGGTCCCGGTGCTGGTGTGTGTTTCGGTGGCCTGGGGCTGTGCCGCTGTTCCCGTTGGTGCCCGGGAGCGATGCGGCGGTCCCGGTGGTGGCGCGTGTCTCGGTGGCCTGGGGGGCCGTATCGCCCTTCCCCCGCCCGCGCGTGTCCTGGCGAGCGGGGGCGTCCCAACGCGCTTCCTGTACCCGCGCGTGCCCTGGCGCCGGGCCGCCGTCCCGCGCCTCCGCCGTGCCCGGCCGCCGTCCCGTACGTGGACGTGCCCCCGCGCCCGGCCGTCGTCCGGTTCCCGCCCCCCGCCGTGCCGGCGGCCCGGAGCCGTCCCGGCCTTCCCACCGCTCCCATCGGCGCGTGGGCCGCCATGCCCGGGCGCCCCGCATCCCCGTGCGCCCCGCCCAGCCAAGACGCCGTCATGGTCGCGGAGCCCGCCGCGTCCGGACGTCGTACCCCTGGAGGCTCAGCCGTCGAACGCCTCCGCGCCCGATTCCGCCTCCGCCACGGCCTCCTTGTGGCCGAAGAGGCCGGGAAGGCCGCCGGTGTGGAGGAAGACGGTCTTCTCGCCGGGGCGCACGTCGCCGTCGTGGACCGCGGCGCGCAGGCCCGCCAAAGCACGGCCCGTGTACGTCGGGTCGAGCACGAGGCCCTCGGTGCGGGCGGCGAGGCGGAGCGCCTCGGCGACCGGGCCGGTCAGCGCGGCGTATCCGCGGCCCACCTGGTCCCGGCGCACCCGCAGCGTCTCCGGAGTGACCTCGTGCGCGGTGTGGGGTGCCGCGAACTCGGTCACCGCCGCGGCCGGGTCGGCCAGCGCGCCGACGTCGACGCCGAGCACCGAGCCGGAGCCCAGGGCGGCGACCAGACCGGCCATGGTGCCGCCGGAGCCCAGCGCGACCACC
>NZ_JBSGDB010000674.1:0-3768 GCF_053602155.1 Streptomyces sp. NPDC004561 | reverse complement strand
GATCGCGAAACCGAGGCCGATCGAACCGGCCTGCGTCTGCCCCATACCGCTCCCGGCCGACTGGATAGCTGAGTTGATGCCGATGACCGCGCCGCTCGCGTCGAGCAGCGGGCCGCCGGAGTTGCCCGGGTTGATCGAGGCGTCGGTCTGCAGCGCGCTCATGTAGGAGTTCTTGCCGCCGGAGCCGTCGCCGGACGCGACCGGGCGGTTCTTGGCGCTGATGATGCCGGTGGTGACCGTGTTCGACAGGCCGAAGGGCGGGCCGCTCATCCGCGCCGGTGCGCAGCCCCAGCAGCTTGTCCAGGGTGGAGCGCGCCTTCTCGTAGTCGCCGAGCCCGGTGTAGGCGTCGATCAGCGGCGCATACGCCGTCCACTGCTTCGGCGCCAGCTTCAGCGCCTGCTCGCCGTACCGTTTCGCCTCCGGGAAGTCCCGGCGTGCGAGCGACAGCGCGGCCAGGCCGTCCAGCGCCTCGGGGTCCTGTCCGCCGCGCAGCTGGAGCGAGGTCTCGAGCGCCTGCTGGGCCTTCGGATAGTTCGTCGCGTCGGCGGTCCGGCGCCCCCGCTCGACGTAGGCCGTCCCCAGCACCGTCCAGGCCCGGGCGTCCCGCGGAGCGGCCCGCACCCGCTGCTCCTGCCGCCCGATCAGCGCCGTCAGCTGCGGCAGCGCGGCCGGCACCCCGGCGGTCACCGTCGTCAGCGCCTGAGCCGGCGCCTGTGCCCGCGGGCCCGCGGCGGGCGGACTGACGGCCTCGTGCAGCCGCTGGGGCCACAGCGTCAGCACCGCACCCGCGACGAGGCCGCCGGCCAGCGCGGTGACCAGCACCCGCCGCAGCAGCCGCCGGGGGCGGCGCGGCGCCGGCGGCTCGGCCATCAGGGACGTACCGGGCTCGCACAGTCGGTTGTCCATGGCGCTCACTGTGCGTCAATACGACGAGCTGATCCGGGCGGCCCAAGCGGAGGGCGGATGGGGTTCACACCGATGGCCGTGGGTGCGAACCTGTGATCGTGAGCCGTATCGAAGCGCCCCGCGACGCAGGCACCGCGGCAACCAGCACCCTCGCCGACCGGCTCCTGGCCGGTCTGCCCCCCGAGGCCGTCCTGACCGACCCCGACGTGACGGCCTCCTACTCCCACGACATGGCGAGCTTCTGCGCGGCCGGCGCCCCGGCCGTCGTGGTGCTGCCGCGCACCGTGGAACAGGTGCAGCACGTCATGCGAACCGCCACCGAACTGCGCGTCCCGGTCGTCCCGCAGGGCGCCCGCAGCGGGCTGTCCGGCGCCGCGAACGCCACGGACGGCTGCATCGTGCTGTCCCTCACCAAGATGGACCGCATCCTGGAGATCAGCCCCGTCGACCGGATCGCCGTGGTCGAGCCGGGCGTGATCAACGCGAACCTCTCCCGCGCGGTCGAGGAGCACGGCCTGTACTACCCGCCGGACCCCTCCAGCTGGGAGATGTGCACCATCGGCGGCAACATCGGCACGGGCTCCGGCGGCCTGTGCTGTGTGAAGTACGGCGTGACCGCCGAGTACGTCCTCGGCCTGGACGTCGTCCTCGCCGACGGCCGCCTGATGACCACCGGCCGCCGCACGGCGAAGGGCGTCGCGGGCTACGACCTCACCCGCCTGTTCGTCGGCTCCGAGGGCTCCCTCGGCATCGTGGTCCGCGCGGTTCTGGGCCTGAGGCCCAAGCCGGCCCCGCAGCTGGTGCTGGCCGCCGAGTTCCCCTCCGCGACCGCCGCCTGCGACGCCGTCTGCCGGATCATGGCGGGCGGTCATCTGCCGTCCCTCCTCGAACTGATGGACCGTACGACCGTCAAGGCCGTCAACGACCTCGCGCACATGGGCCTGCCGGAGACCACCGAGGCGCTGCTGCTGGCCGCCTTCGACACCCCGGACCCGGCCACCGACCTCGCCGCCGTCGGCGCCCTGTGCGAGGCCGCCGGCGCGACCGCGGTCGTCCCCGCCGACGACGCGGCCGAGTCCGAGCTGCTGCTCAAGGCCCGGCGGCTCTCGCTGACCGCGCTGGAGGCGGTGAAGGGCACGACGATGATCGACGACGTGTGCGTGCCCCGGTCGAAGCTGGGCGAGATGCTCGACGGTGTGGAGCGGATCGCCGAGAAGTACGGGCTGACCATCGGCGTCTGCGCGCACGCCGGCGACGGCAACACGCACCCCACCGTCTGCTTCGAGGCCGGCGACCCCGACGAGTCCCGCCGGGCCCGCGAGTCCTTCGACGAGATCATGGCCCTCGGCCTGGAGCTGGGCGGCACCATCACCGGCGAACACGGCGTCGGCGTACTGAAGAAGGAGTGGCTGGCCCGGGAGATCGGCCCGGTCGGCGTGGAGATGCAGCGGGCGGTGAAGCAGGCCTTCGACCCCCTCGGCATCCTCAACCCCGGCAAGGTGCTCTGACCTCTCCGGGAGGCCGCTCACCGGGCGAGCAGCCGGTCGAGCCCGTCGTCGATGCCGAGCCGGCGGCCCTCGGTCCCCGGGGGCACCACCCGCAGCGTCCGCTCCAGCCAGGCCGACACCTGCGGGACCGGCGCCTCCAGCAGGGCGTCCCCGTCCGGCGAACTCAGGGCCACCAGTACGACGTCGTGCCCGTCCGCCTTGGTCGGCCATGCCCGCACGTCCCCGTGCCCGCACGGGCGGAACACCCCCTCCACCAGCAGCTCGCGGGCGAACGTCCAGCCGACCGGGTGCTCGGAGTTGATGTGGAAGGTGATGTGGACGGCGTAGGGGTCGTCGGAGCGGTAGCTGAGCCGGGCCGGGACCGGGATGCTCCGCTCGGGCGACAGGACGAGCTTGAGCTCCAGCTCCCGCTCCACCACGGTGTGCTGCATGACCTGCGTTTCCTTTCTGGCCGGATCTGCTCGGGACCGCTTCGGACGGCCCGTACCAGGGAGAGGGGGGAGCGGCGGCCGCATTACGCGGGTTACGGAAGATTTTTTTCGCTCGCGTGTCGCACTCGGGTACGTCGTTGCCCGGAAAGGAGTGGGTACGGCGGGACTGGCGATGGGGGGAGCCCGCGTCTGATAGATGTGGAGGCTCCCATCCCACCCACGAGCAGATACGGGACGACGGACATGAGCGCCCCAACCCCGGCCCCAGGTGACGACCGGCCCCGCGAGGGCTACTACCCGGACCCGTCCATCCCCGGTTACGTCCGGTACTGGAACGGCGCCTCCTGGGTGCCCGGCACCAGCCGCCCGGCGCCCAGGGACGGCGAACCGCTCAGCCCGCCGCCCGGCGTCCGCCCGGCCGCCCCGTCCGTGGAGGAGACGGGTCCCCACTTCTTCGACGAGGACCCCGAGCCGCCGGCCTCGGGCCACGGGAACTCCCCGCACCCGGGCGTTTCCGGCCACGCCGCCCAGTGGCCTGCGGCGGCGGCCGGGCCGGGCGGTGCCGGTGACGGCGCCGGCCGTGGCGGCGGGTGGAGCGCCGATCCGCGCGTGGCACCGGACGCGCCGGCGCAGCCCGACGGCCGGGCGACCCGCGCCGACGGCACGACGACGATCCCCCCGGCGGAGGGCGACGCCCCCGACCCCGGCACCTTCATCTTCCGCCGCCCGATTCCCGGTCCGGCGGCCGCCCACCCGGACGACGGCGCGACGCCGTCCCGCCAGGCGCCCGGCCAGGGCGCCGGCGCGGGCGGCGGTCCCGCTTCGGCAGGTCCCGGAGCCGTCGCCTCCGGCGGTCCCGGGTTCGGCGCCGGGAAGGCCGCCGCCGCCCGGGCCGCGGGCGCGCAGGCGCCCCAGAGCCACC
>NZ_JBSGDB010000673.1:0-3783 GCF_053602155.1 Streptomyces sp. NPDC004561 | reverse complement strand
GTCAAGCCGGCCAACGTGATGCTGACCGGCGACCGCACCGCGAAGGTCGCCGACTTCCACCGTTGCATCCACAGCGCTGGTCCGGCCGGGCGCTACTTCTATCCGGGCGACACCAGACCGCCCTTCAGCATGGCCTGGGCGCCGCCCGCGGTGACGACCCCGGGGAGGGTCCAGCCCGGGAACGGCAGCACCCGCTCGTAGCCTCCGGTGGCGAGCAGGACGGCGTCGGCGCGGACGGTGACGCCTTCCTCCTGCGCGGGACCGAGCAGGGCGTGCACCGTGAACGCGTCCGCGTCCCTCGTCACGCACCAGACGTGGTGGTCCGTCAGATGCGTGAGGTGGCCCGCGGCGACCTGGCGCGCGAGTCCGTCCCGCAGGCGCTCCCAGGTGCGCCACCGGTGGTGCAGCGCCTGGGGGCGGCGCGCGCCCAGGGCGGCGGCGGGCGGCCGGTAGAACTGCCCGCCGGCCTGCTCGGCGGCGTCCACGAGGGTCACCCGCACTCCCCGTGCGGCCGCCGCCAGCGCTCCGGCCAGCCCGGCCGGACCCGCTCCGACGACGGCGAGGTGTGGTCGCTCAGCCATCTTCCCGGCCCGTCCCCTCCTGTGTGCGGATCACATCGCCCGGCCGCAACGGGACCAGGCAAGCCAGTTGGTTCGGGCGGTCGTTGACGGTCACCAGGCAGTCGAAGCACACCCCGATCCCGCAGAACACCCCGCGGGGCCGGCCCGTGCCACGGGTGTCGCGCCAGGCCGGCACGCCCGCCGCCCACAGGACGGCCGCCACCGTCTGGCCGGGCAGGGCGGCGACCGGCCGGCCGTCGAAGGTCACGGTGAAGCCCTCGCCCGGCCGGGCCCCGGCCAACTCCAGTGGATTCACGTCGTACCGCCTCCATCGGTGTCGAACCGCTCCGGCCGGAACGGCGTGAGATCCAGCTCCGCCGCCTTCCCGGTGAGCGTCCCCGCGATCAACCGCCCGGTGCCGGCGGCCAGTCCGATGCCGGCCCCCTCGTGCCCGCAGGCGTGGAAGAGTCCGGGCACCCTGGGGTCGGGACCGATCGCCGGGAGGTGGTCGGGCAGGTACGGCCGGAAGCCCGCGTACGTCCGCAGCGCGCGGACCCCCCGCAGGAACGGGAACAGCCCGATCGCGCCGGCCGCGAGCGCCCGGACCGCCGGAAGCGACAACGAGCGGTCGAAGCCGACCCGTTCGCGGGTCGCGCCGATCAGCACCGGCCCGGCGGCCGTGCCCTCCACGACCGGTGAACTGCGCAGCCCGGCCGAGTCGCTCGCCACGTCGGCCACGTAGTCCGCCGCGTAGACCTTGTGCCGGACCATGCGCGGCAGCGGCTCGGTGACCAGGACGAAGCCGCGCCGGGGGAGCACCGGCAGCCGTACGCCCGCGAGCGCCGCGAGGTCGCCGCCCCAGGTGCCGGCCGCGTTCACCACCGCCGGCGCGTGGATGTCGCCCCGGTCGGTGCGGACCCCGAGCACCGCGCCGTCCGGGCTCCGCAGCACGTCCGTCACGGTACGGCCCGTGTGCAGGCGGGCGCCGGAGGAGCGGAGCAGATGGGCGGCGGCCAGCGCGGGCATCACCTGGGCGTCCTGCGGATAGTGCACGCCACCCGCCATGCCCGGGGCCAAGTGGGGCTCCAGGTCGAGGAGTTCGTCCGCCCCGACCGGCCGGGCCGTGACCCCGGCGGTCCGCTGGCCGTCGGCGAAGTCCCGCAGGGCGGCCAGGGCGGCGGGGGTCGAGGCGACCACGAGGCCGCCCTTCGGCTCGTACTCGACCGCCGCGCCCAGCTCCTCGGCCAGCCGCTCCCACAACCGCGCCGAGAGCAGGGCGAGTTCGAGCTCCGGGCCGGCTTCCTTGTCGGAGACGAGCAGGTTGCCCTCGCCCGCGCCGGTGGTGCCGCCGGCCACCGGGCCCCGGTCCACCACCCGTACGTCGAGGCCGGACCGCGCGGCGTACAGCGCACAGGCCGCCCCCACCATTCCGGCTCCGACGACCACGACATCGCAGGTCAGTCGCATCGCCACGGCAGTACTATGTCACATGTCGCCCGTCCTGGGGAGGACCCCGACGCGCGTGCCCCTCGCCCCGTCATCCGCGCGTGTCCCAGGCGTGGACGCCCTCTTGACGCCGCGCGGTGCCGGATCGACACTCCAGGCAGGAATCCTAGTGAACGGGTAGGGAATCATGGCGCGCCTCGCAACGGGCACCGGCCGAGCGGGCCGGACGCCGTTTCGCGCCCCCCTGCTCACCTCCCGCCGGCACATCGACCTGCTGCGCGTCTGCAGCGCGATCAGCGCCGAGCGCTGAGCCGGGCCCCTCGCGCCCGCCGGCCGGCGCCGCCCGCCGGCGCGCACCTCCGCATGCCCACGACCCGGGGAGACGCATGTCCACCACTCCGCTCGCCGCCGTCCCGCCCGTCCACCGCACGGCCCCCGTCTTCCGGGGCCGGATCGGCCGGGACGCACGCAGCGGCCACTACGCCGTGTCCCACCGCTACCGCCTCCATCTGTCGACCGCCTGTCCCGACGGCCTGCGCCTCGCCGTCGGCCACGGCCTCCTCGCCCTGGACGGCAGTTGTCCGGTCACCTTCCTGCCCGCCGTCCCGGACGGTCCCGGCGGCGGCCACGCGGCACTGCGCCCGCTGTACGAGGCGAGCGCCCACCACTACACCGGCCCGGCGCTCGCGCCCGTCCTCAGCGACGACTGGTCCGGGCGCATCGTCAGCACCCACGCCCCCGACATCCTGCGCGACCTGGACCGCTTCCCGCCGGGCCGCCGGGCCTGCCTGTTCCCGCACGGCCTCGAGTCCGTGATCGAGGCCGTCGAGCGGATGTGCGCCGAGGGCGTCGAGGACGCCGCCCAGCGCGCCGGACGGGCCGGCGCCGGCCCCGCCGAGCGGGCCGCCGCGCTCGACGTCCTGCTCGACACCCTGGGCCGGCTGGAGCGGCGGCTGACGGGGGAGGAGTACCTGGTGGACGACCGGCTCACCGGCGCCGACGTCGAGCTGTGGGTGTCCCTGGTGCGGCTCGACACCGTCCACCGCTGCCATCTCGACGCCTCGGCCGTGCACCGCATCGCCGGCCACCGCGCCCTGTGGGCCTACGCCCGCCGCCTGACCGCCCGTCCCGCCTTCGGCCGCCATCTCGACCTCGACGGCATCGCGCGCCGCCACCACGGCCGTTGCCGGGGCCTGGAGGCCGCCGGAGCGGCCGTCCAGATCCTGGACTGGGCGGCCCACGCCGCGGAGGCCCCGGACGCCTCCCGCAGGTGAGGTCGGTTCGCCGAACTCCGGTTCGAGGCGGTGCCGGACGACCGCCTGCCGGGCGCCTGCTGCCTCCCGCCCGAAGCCCTGGCCCCCACCCCTCCGAGGAGATCACCTGAAGGAACATCTCGGGTGTCCCGCGCGAACTCTCCCCTAACGGATGTTCGGATCCGGGTGGGACCGCGTGAGGCGCTCAGGGGAGATCGTTCACCGCGGGCGCCGGCCGCGGCCGGAGGCGACGTCGCGGATGCGGTCGGCGATCCTCAGCGCCGGGCCCAGCAGCTTGGCCGCGGCGGGGCTGTGCGGAGCCGAGGGGTGCGGGCGGGTGGGCGTGCGGTTCGAGGCGATCCGGATCCGGTCCCCGATGAAGAGCAGCTTCTCCTCGGGGACCGCGGCGGCGAGCAGCGGGAACAGCCGGCGCGCCGGGAACGCCGTCAGCCTGTCGGCCTACCTGGAGGAGCGGTTCGAGGACCGCACCCGGTCGCTCCGGATGGTCTCGGCGGCGGTCACGC
>NZ_JBSGDB010000672.1:0-3793 GCF_053602155.1 Streptomyces sp. NPDC004561 | reverse complement strand
TCAGGTCGGGATCGGCGCCGATGGTGGCGCGGTTGCCGGCGTAGAGCGTCTGCCAACTGGTGCTCTACACCGACGGACTGGTCGAGACCCGCAACGACCCCATCGACGAGCGTCTGGAAGCCCTGCTGCGGCTGCTGTCCCAGCCGTACCGCTCCACCGAGGAGATTTGCGACCGGCTCCTGCGGCAGCTCCGGGGCCCGGCCGGCCACGACGACGTCGCCCTGCTCATCGCCCGCGCGGAACCGCTGGCGCGCCCGTGAGCGCCCGGCAGCCCGGGGCCCCATTTTTCTTGCACAGTGCAAAACCTTGGGACGGCGAGAGCCGGCTCAGGAGGACGGTGGCGCGGCCCGCTTCAGTCGTCGTGCGCCGTGGTGTCGTCCAGGGCCCAGCCGATCGGATGCGGCTCACCGCTCCCCCTTGAGGCGAACGGCTCTCCGCCCGCCTCGCTGAAGGCGTCGAGGGCCTCGACGAGGGCCAGTCGCTGGGTCGGCCGCAGGCGCTGGACGATGGCGGCGATCTCGGCCCGGCGCCTGGCCATCACCGTCTCGACCGCGCGCCGCCCCTCCTCCGTGAGCCGCAGCAACGTCTCGCGGCGATTGACGGGATTGGGCTGCCGGTCCGCGAGCCCGGCCGCGATCAGCCGGTCCACCATCCGCATGGCGGTCGACGGCGCGACCTGCAACAGGTCGGCCAGCGCGACCAGCTTGGTGGCTCCTCGGCTGGACAGCACGACCAGCATCCTGAACTGGGGCAGGGTGACCCGTTCCTCGACCTCGGCGAGCGAGCGGACGGAGACGGCCACCAGCAACTGGGAAGCGGTCAGCACCGCTCGCGTGACCGCGTCCACGTCGTCCAGGTCGCCCGCCGGGGTCTCCATCTCCGCCATACGTCCTTTCTACCGCGCCCGCCGCTCGCTCCGGCCACAGCGAGTCGGGCGATCCCGGGCCGGCGCGAAAAAACTCAAAAAATTGCACTGTGCCAATGAATCGGACGCGCCAAGACGGATACGCGAAAGGGGAGCAAAACACCCGAAGGTGGAAGAAGGAAGGGAGGTGGCCCCAGTGGCCATGCACTCTCGTATCGAAGAACACCCCGATCTCATGGCCATGCGGGCACACTACGCGGAGGTGTCCGCACGGCCGCAGCTGCAAGCGGTGGAGGGCCTGACCCTGCTGACGGGCCTCTACATGGCGATCTCTCCCTGGGTGATCGGTTTCGGCGGCAACCCCCTGGCGATCAGCAACCTGGTCACCGGAATCGCCCTCGCCGTCCTCGCGCTGGGCTTCGGCTCGGCCTACGAGCGGACCTTCGGCATGGGGTGGTGTGCCGCCGGCATCGGCGCGTGGACGATCATCAGTCCCTGGGTCGTCCAGCACGCGACGACGACGACCGGAACCATCGCCAGCAACACCGCGACGGGTGCCGTGGCGGTGATCCTGGGGTGCGCCACCACGGCGATGGCCGCCCGCCGCCGTACCTGACACCGGCAGTCGATCGACCGGCGCGCGTCCGGTGTCGCGGGCCGGCCGGTCCCATCGTTCAGTGACCGGGAGGTGAGGGGCACGGCGCAGCGGTCCGCCGTGCCGTCGGACCTCGAAGGAGTCCGTCATGGACGTCGAACGCGAACTCGCCGCTCTCGAAAAGGAGCTGGCGTCCCAGGATCCGGCGCTGGCGCGGAAACTCGAGTCCTTCGACAGGTCCGCCGTCTCCCCGCCCCGCCTTCGCAAGGCATGGCGGGTCGCGCTGCTGTGGACCTTCGTCTGTCTGGTGCTCGCGGTCGTGTCCGCGCTTGCCGTGGGCACGGCCAACGCTCCCGCGTCACCGGCCGGCAGGGTCGTACAGCAGCATTCGGGCGGGACTGGCTGATCCGCCGCCGCGAGCCGGCGGCGGCACCGGTCCCGCTGTGATAGGTGTGCACGGCACATGAAGCAGAGGTCCATTGAGGAGGCAGGAACATGGAACACGTCGGGCACCGTGTGTGGGCGATCCCCGAGGGGTTCGTCCCGGAGTCGAGCACCGGTCCGGAGCCGATGATGACCAGCCACGAGACGGCGTGCATCCTCAACACGGGTGACGCGGACGCGCACGTACGGATCAGCCTCTTCTTCCCGGACCGCGAACCGGCCGGTCCCTACGAGGTCACCGTGCCCGCCCGTCGTACCCTGCACCAGCGGTTCAACGAACTCACGGACGACGGTTCGGTGCCGGTCGGCGCGGACTACGCCTCGGTGCTCGTCAGCGATGTGCCCGTCGTCGTGCAGCACACGCGCCTCGACAGCCGGCAGGCGGCGAACGCCCTGCTGTCGACCATCGCGTACGCCGGGGACTGACGTCCCGGCCACGGAGGCGGACCGCTCGGTCGGCGGCCGGGCCCGGCTCCGGGTGATCACCCTGCTCGCCGTAGTGATCGCCCTCGACGGCGCGGACAAGGCGACGGTCTCGGTCAACGCGGACAGCCTCGAACGGGTCTTCCACATCGGGCACACGGAGATCGGCCTGCTCGTGTCGGCGACCTCCCTGGCGTGCGCCCTGGCCACGCTCCCGGCGGGCGTTCTCACGGACCGGATCACGCGCACCCGGCTGCTGGCCGCCGGCATCGTCCTGGGTCGGTCGCCATGATCGCCGCGTCACCGGCGCTCTCCTATCCGGCCCTACTGGCGGCGCGCGTGGCGCTCGGCGCGGTCACGGCGACCGCGGGGCCGACGGTCGCGTCCCTGGTCGGCGACTTCTTCCCGGCCCGGGAACGCGCGCGGCTGTACGGGTACATCCTCGCCGGTGAGCTGCTGGGGACGGGCGCCGGCCATGTGGTGTCCGCGAACCTGGCGGTGCTGCTGTCCTGGCGGGTTTCCTTCGGCTGGCTGGCCGTTCCCGGGCTTCTGCCGGCCTGGCGGGTGGTCCGGCTGCCGGAACCGGAGCGCGGTGGGCGCGGGCAGTTGCCGTGCGAGCCCCCGCGGGGTGTCGCCGCCCGGCGGATCGAGCCGGTGAGAAGAGCGGCCCCGGGGCCTTCCGGGAGGCGGCCTCGGCCCTCCGACGGCGTACCCGGTGTTTCCTCACGGACGGCTGGGAGAACCCGGGTGCCATGGACAACAGAGCGGACAACCCGGAAGGCGTACGGAACGAGGTCTGCCCGCCGTGGGTGCTGCGGGACTACGCGCTCCTGGCCGACGGCGAACGCGGCGCCCTGGTGGACCCCAGGGGCCGGATCGTCTGGCTGTGCGCACCCCGCTGGCACAGTGACGCGGTGTTCTCCTCCCTGATCGGCGGCGGAGGGTACTTCGGCGTCGAACCGGAGGACCGGTGGCATGTGTGGGGTGGCTACTACGAGGACGGCACGCTGATCCGGGTCAGCCGCTGGGTCACCTCCGACGCCGTGATCGAGTGCCGGGACGCGCTGGCGCTGCCGGCCTCGGTGGACCGTCTCGTGCTGCTGCGCCGGATGCGCGTCGAGAAGGGCGAGGCACGCCTGAGGCTCGGCCTCGACCCGCGGCCCGGCTTCGGCGCGGGCCGGATGCGCGAGCCGCGTCTCGAGGGCGAGGTGTGGACCGGGGAGGCCGGGGATCTCCGGCTGCGGCTGCTCGGGGCGAACCAGGCGGTGTGGAAGCCCGAGTCGGGCCTGAGCGGTGAGTTCCGGCTGCGCGAGGGCGAGCACCATGACCTCGTGCTGGAGTTGTCGGAGGCGGAGAGCACGGCACGCCTGGATCCGGAGCGGCTGTGGACCGGGACGGAGGACGCGTGGCGGCGGGCCCTGCCCGACTGCTCGGGCCTCGCCGCGCCGCGCGACGCCCGGCACGCC
>NZ_JBSGDB010000671.1:0-3805 GCF_053602155.1 Streptomyces sp. NPDC004561 | reverse complement strand
CTCCTGTCCGTAGGTGACTCAGATGCGGGAGGTCACACGGCAGCCAGCCGCGCCCTACCTGCAAGCCCGGTCCTTCAGGGCCGGGTCAAGTTGACAAATCACCGCCCACACGCCGGCCGGCGACGGCTCGGGGCGGCTCGGCAGGTCATGTGACCGGTCCGCTTCAGATCATCGTTGCGGTAATCAACGGGATCGATCGGCGTCTTGAGGATCAGCCGCTCGGGACGGCGGCGGTCTCACTCCCTGGCTCCTGGGCTGACAGCGCGGCGTCGCTGAGGCCGAGGCGGAGGTGCTCGACGTGGTAGAGGGCCTGGTCGAGGAGTTCGGCGACGTGGTTGTCGTAGAGGGCGTAGACGACCGAGCGGCCCTTGCGGGTCCCGGTGACGAGGCCGAGGTTGCGCAGCAGACGGAGTTGGTGGGAGCAGGCGGACTGCTCCATGCCCACCTCGGCGGCCAGCTCGGTGGCCGGCAGGGGCCCTTCCCGCAGTCGGGCGAGGATGAGCAGGCGGGAGGGAGTGGCCAGGGCCTGCAGGGTGGTGGCCACTTTGGCGGCGCTCGCCGCGTCCAGGCGTGCGCGCGGGACGTTGCTGGTAGGCGGTGCGGCTCCATGACCCATGCGCCCATGGTACGCGCGCTATGAACACATGAATCGATGTTCATTCGTTCCTGTTACGGTGGTGAGGCTGGAGCTTTCCGCCACCGCTGTCCCTCAAGGAACCGTTTCGATGCCTTCCACTCTCACCCGCCCGGCCCCGGCCGACATCGCTCACGAGCCGGCGGCGCCCAGGCGCCGTACCCGGATCTTCGCGCTGCCCGAGGCCCGCTGGGCCGGTGCGGCGCTGGTGCTGTTCCTGGTCGCGCTGCCGCTGTATCTGACCGGGGCGCCGGCCTGGGCCTGGGGGCCGCTGTTCGCCCTCACCTATGCCACCGGTGGCTGGGAGCCGGGCTGGGCCGGGCTCCAGGCGCTGCGGGAGAAGACCCTCGACGTGGACCTGCTGATGGTGATCGCCGCGCTTGGTGCGGCGGCGATCGGGCAGGTGCTGGACGGTGCGCTGCTGATCGTCATCTTCGCCACGTCCGGCGCCCTGGAGGCGATCGCCACCGCCCGCACCGCCGACTCGGTACGGGGCCTGCTTGATCTGGCCCCCACGACCGCCACCCGCCTGGCCGACGACGGCTCCGAAGAGGTCGTTGCCACGGCTGACCTGGGTGTGGGCGACACGATCCTGGTGCGGCCCGGTGAGCGGATCGGCGCCGACGGCCGGGTACTGGACGGTGCCGGCGAGGTCGACCAGGCCACCATCACCGGCGAGCCCCTCCCGGTCGCCAAGGAGGCGGGCGACGAGGTCTTCGCCGGCACCCTGAACGGCACCGGCTTCCTGCGGGTGAAGGTCGAGCGTGACCCGTCGGACTCGGTGATCGCCCGGATCGTGGCCATGGTCGAGGAAGCCTCCGAGACCAAGGCCCCGACCCAGCTGTTCATCGAGAAGGTCGAGCAGCGATACAGCCTCGGCATGGTCGCCGCCACCCTCGCGCTGTTCGTCCTGCCGCTGGTCTTCGGCGCCGATCTGCAGTCCACGCTGCTGCGCGCCATGACCTTCATGATCGTTGCCTCGCCGTGCGCCGTGGTACTGGCGACCATGCCGCCGCTGCTGTCCGCCATCGCGAACGCCGGCCGTCATGGTGTCCTGGTCAAGTCGGCCGTGGTCATGGAACGCCTCGGGCAGGTGGACGCGGTCGCCCTGGACAAGACCGGCACGCTGACCGAGGGCACCCCGCGCGTGACCGATGTCCGCCCGCTGGCCGCTTCCGGCCTCACCGAGGACGAGCTGATGCGGCTCGCGGCGGCCGCCGAGCACCCCAGCGAGCACCCACTCGCCCGTGCGATCGTGGACGCCGCCCGCACCCGCGACCTGGACATCCCGGTGGTGGAGGACTTCGTCTCCACTCCGGGCGCCGGAGTGAGCGCGAGGGTGGAGGGCCGCACCGTCGCGGTCGGCAGCCCCGCTCGCCTGCTGGACCATCACACCGACCACCCCGTCACCGCCGTGACCAGGCGCCTGGAAGAGGACGGCCGTACCGCTGTACTGGTCACCCTCCACGGCGCGCCGGTGGGGGTGCTGGGCATCGCCGACCGGCTGCGCGAGGAAGCGTCCGCCACCGTCACCGCCCTGGGAGAACTGACCGGCGGCAACCCGGTGCTGCTCACCGGCGACAACTCCCGCGCGGCTGCCCGCCTCGCCGCAGAGGTGGGCATCACCGACGTCCGGGCCGGTCTCCTCCCGCAGGACAAGGTGAGCGCGGTGCGGGAGATGGAGGGGGCGGGCCGCAAGGTGCTGGTGGTCGGCGACGGCGTCAACGACGCCCCTGCCCTGGCCGCCGCCCACACCGGCATCGCCATGGGCCGCGCCGGCTCCGACCTCGCGCTGGAGACCGCCGACGCGGTCGTGGTGCGTGACGAGCTGGCCACCATCCCCGCCGTCGTACGGCTCTCCCGCCGGGCACGCCGTCTGGTCGTGCAGAACCTGATCATCGCCGCGGCGTTCATCACCGGCCTGGCCGTGTGGGACCTGGCCGGCACGCTGCCCCTGCCACTGGGCGTCGCGGGCCACGAGGGCTCCACCGTCATCGTCGGCCTCAACGGCCTGCGCCTGCTCGCCGACAGCGCCTGGCGCCGCGCCCACGCCGGGACCGGCCGGTGAGCCGCCGCGCCCGCAAGGCCGCCCCCACCACGGCGGGGTCGGACCGCTGCACCGTCACCGTCTGCCGTGGTTGCTGCTGCGGTACCTCCAAGATCACCGGCGTCGACCACGCCGCTCAACTGTCCGGGCTGCGCCGCGCTCTCGAGGGGACCGCGCAGGTACGGGTGACAGGCTGCCTGGACGCCTGTGACCACGCCAATGTCATCGTCGTCCAGCCCTCCGCCGCCGGCCGGGCGGCCGGCGGACGCCCGGTCTGGCTGGGCCTGGTCAGCGACCCCGACGACATCGCCGCGTGGGTCACGGCCGGTGGTCCCGGACTCGTCGACCCGCCCGGCGTCCTCGACCTGTACGCCTTCGCCCCCTCCCGTCGCGTCCGTCAAGCCGTCGAAGACGGCTGACGACCCGCTCGTACCGGGAGGCACAAGCGCCCCGACACCAACGGTCGGGCCGCGGCCAGGCCGGTTGAACACAGCCGCTACGGCACAGCCGCATCAGCCGGAAGCCGCCTCCGCCTCGCCTCCGCCCTCGGGTTCGACCAGGTGATTGACCGGTTCGCACGGTGGGAGTTGCGCTTCGGCGGGTAGCCGCTGCCGTAGTCAATATCAGGCGCTGACGGCGTCCCCTGAGGCGAAAGGCGACATGGCGACATGACTATTGGTGCGAACTCCGCCAGAATCACGGGCAAGGTCCAGGGCAGGGACATCGTCTTGTCCGGTCCCTTGTCGAAGGACGAGATCCGACACCAGATGTGGTGGTGGCAACTCCCCGGCTCCGAGACCACCGAGAGGCACAAGGACGGTCTCCACGAGTACGACGACTCTCAGGAAGACGTGATCGCCACCCTGGGCGGCTATTACGAGGTTCCCGAGGACTCCCACACGCCCGAGGCCCACGAGTTGGTGGAGCTGGTGCACGCGGAGCTGAACCCGGACGAGTGATCCGGTGAGTGGGCGATGCGGATGTGGGCAGAGCGCATTCTGAGGGGATGGTGATGACGTCCCTGAACGGCTTCTCCGAGACGGGTGTCATGACATGGCCGACGATGCCTTGCTGTTCGTTCTCCCTGAGCGTCATCCGCGTCTGGGCGCGGCGCTGTCCGCGGT
>NZ_JBSGDB010000670.1:0-3816 GCF_053602155.1 Streptomyces sp. NPDC004561 | reverse complement strand
GCTGGCGGCCTGCTCGTCCGGCACCGGCCTCTCGGTCGGCGCACCGGACGCGGGCGGCAAGGGCACCGCGCAGGCCCGGCAGGGGAAGCCGATCGGTGACGGCTCCACCGCCGACACCGGCGCCCAGCCGCACCAGCCGGCGCCGGACCGGCTGAAGCCGGGCCAGAAGCCCCCGCAGTTCGTGGTGTTCTCCTGGGACGGCGCGGGCGAGCTGAGCAACCAGCTGTTCTCCCGGTTCCGCAAGGTGGCCGCCGACCACGGCGCGAAGATGACGTTCTTCCTCAGCGGCATCTACACGCTGCCGGAGTCCAAGAAGCACCTGTACCGCCCCCCGCAGCACCCGGTCGGCGCCTCCGCGATCGGCTACCTCGCGGACCGGCACATCCACGCCACCCTCCAGCAGGTGCGCGCGGCCTGGCTGGAGGGGCATGAGATCGGCACCCACTTCAACGGGCACTTCTGCGGCGCGACCGGTGTGCGCAACTGGTCCCCGGCCGAGTGGCGCAGCGAGATCGACCAGGCCGTCGACTTCGTCACCAAGTGGAGGACCAACACCGGCTTCACCGACCTGGAGCCGCTCCCCTTCGACTACCGCAAGGAGCTGATCGGCGGCCGCACCCCCTGTCTGGAGGGCCAGACCAACCTGCTGCCCACCGCCGCCGCGCTCGGCTGGAAGTACGACGCCAGCTCCCCCGGCGGCCTGCAGATCTGGCCGGGCAAGGTGCAGGGCGGCCGGATCTGGGACTTCCCGCTGCAGTCCATACCCTTCTCCGGCCACTCCTTCCAGGTGCTGTCGATGGACTACAACATGATGTTCAACCAGTCCGGCGGCAACCCGCTCGGCGACAGGGGCCAGTTCGACGCCTGGCGGGCCCAGGCCCGCGACACCTATGTGGCCGGGTTCCACCGGGCGTACGAGAGCAACCGCGCCCCCTTCTTCATCGGCAACCACTTCGAGCGCTGGAACGGCGGCATCTACATGGACGCCGTCGAGGAGGCGATCGGGAAGATGGCCGCGTACGACGACGTGCGGTTCGTGTCCTTCAAGCAGCTCGTGGCCTGGCTGGAGGCGCAGGACCCGGCGGTGCTGCGCAAGCTGCGCACGCTCGTGCCGGGGCAGGCCCCGGTGGGCGGCTGGGCCGAGTTCCTGGGCGCGGCGGGCACCCGGTCGTCGTAGTCCGTCCCAGGTCGTCTGTTTTCATGGGCGGGCACCATGTGATCGACTCCGGAAGGGCCCGCCCTGAACCCCCCGCTCGCCGAAGCGCTGTCCGCCGTGCTGCTCGCCGCCGTGCTCGCCTGGGCCGTGGTCCGGCCCTTCGGGTGGCCGGAGGCGGTGCCGGCCGTCCCGGCCGCCGCGATCGTCGTCCTCACCGGCGCGATCCCGCTCGACCACGCCCGGGCCGAGGCCGAGCGGCTCGGACCGGTGGTCGGGTTCCTGGCGGCGGTGCTGGTGCTCGCCCACTTCTGTGACGTGGAGGGGCTGTTCCGGGCGGGCGGGGCGTGGACGGCCCGGTGGGCGGCGGGTCGTCCGGTGCGGCTGCTGACGGCCGTCTTCGCCCTCGCCTCGGCCATCACGGCCGTGCTCAGTCTGGACGCCACGATCGTGCTGCTCACCCCGGTGGTCTTCGCCACGGCCGCGCGGACGGGCGTACGGCCCAAGCCGCATGTGTACGCCTGCACCCATCTGTCGAACACCGCGTCGCTGCTGCTGCCGGTGTCCAATCTGACGAACCTGCTGGCGTTCGCGGCGAGCGGGCTGACCTTCACCCGGTTCGCCGCGCTGATGGCGCTGCCGTGGCTGGTGGCGATCGGCGCCGAGTACCTCGTGTTCCGGCGGTTCTTCGCCCGTGACCTCGCGGCGGCGGCACCGGCGGGCCGGGACACCGGCGAGGCACCCCGGCTGCCCCTGTTCGCGCTGGTGACCGTGGGCTGCACGCTGGCCGGGTTCGTGGTGGCGTCGGCGTTCGGCGTGCAGCCCGCGTGGGTCGCCGCGGCCGGCGCGCTGGTGCTGGCCGGGCGGGCGCTGCTGCGCGGCAGGGCGACCCCCCTGACCGTCGTGCGGGCGGCGGCCCCGGCGTTCCTGGCGTTCGTCCTGGCGCTGGGCATCGTGGTCAGGGCGGTCGTCGACAACGGGCTCGCGGACGTGCTGGGGAGGGTGGTGCCGAGCGGCACCGGGCTGCCGGCGCTGCTCGGGATCGCCGCGCTGGCCGCCGTGCTGGCGAACCTCGTCAACAACCTGCCCGCGGTGCTGGTCCTGCTGCCGCTGACGGCGTCGGCGGGTCCGGGCGCGGTACTGGCGGTGCTGCTCGGGGTGAACATCGGCCCGAACCTGACCTACGCCGGTTCGCTGGCCACACTGCTGTGGCGGCGGATCGTGCACCAGCACGAGCACGGCGTGGGCCTCGGGGAGTTCACCCGGCTGGGCGCGCTCGCCGTGCCGTCCTCCCTCGCGGCGTCGGTGGTGGCACTGTGGGGGGCGCTCCAGATTCTCTGACCGCGGCTGCGCGCCTATGGAGGCCGACCCGGATGCGTGTGATCGTCTGGCTCGTCGAGGGCACCTGGCCCGCCTGTGTGGACGCCGTGCGCGCCCACGCGCCGGATACGGCGGAGGTGGTGCTGCTGCACGTCAGCGGGCCGGATGTGCCGGAGGTCGCGCACGGCGCGTTCGCCGGGCTGCTCGGCCGGGGCCGTCCCGAGCGGGACCCGGGCACCCGCCTGGAGGCGCTCGGCGGGAGTTCGGCGGCCGAACTGCTCGACGCGGCGGCCGAGCGGCTGGGCCGGCCCTGTGCCCGCGAGGAGCGTTCGGGCCGGGTCGAGCGGGAGGTGGTGGCCGCCGCCGAGGGGGCCGATCTGCTGGTGCTCGCGCGGGACGGGGACCGCTCCCGGCTCGGGCCGCGCAGTCTCGGCCCGCCGGTCCGGTTCGCCGTCGACCACGCGCCCTGCCCCGTGCTGCTGGTGTGGCCCGAACCGGCCCCCGGCCTGGCGACGATCCCGCCACCGCCGCCGCACCACCCCTGACTCAGCGGTGATGGCGTCCGCCGCCCCAACCGCCCCAACCGCCGCCGCCACCGTCGCAGTAGTACGGGTACTGGGAGCAGGGGTCGTAGGTGGTGGAGGGCGCCGGTGCCGGGCGGGAACCTGTGGCCGTCGGGGTGGGGGCCGGTGACGGATTCCTGGAGGCTCTGGGGGCGGTGGCGCCCCCGGACGGGGTGGGCTGCCGCGTGGTGGGGGCCGGTGACGTGCCGCTGTGGCTGTCCCAGTTGACGTTCTGCATCTGCAGGTCGGGCTTGGCGGTGTCGACGGACCAGCGCTGGGTGGAGCCGGGGGCGCGGTTCTTGACGACGAGGGCACCGGAGCCGTCGGTTGCGGCCGGGGCGAGGGCCAGCTCCTGGTTCCAGCGGGGCACGAGGACGCCCTGGAGGGTGAAGTCGTAGCGGATGTACCTGCCGGCCTTGCCGGTGGCGGTGCAGGGGGCGAGCCGGACCGAGTAGCCGAGCTGGGAGTCCAGGCACAGTTCGGGGGCGGCGGCGTTGCGCAGCAGTCCGTCGGTCTCGTAGCGCCACTGCTGGCTCGGCGTCGTGGAGCAGGCGGCGAGTTCGGCCTCGGCGTCCTGGACCGTCTTCTCGCCGGCGACGCCGACGCACAGCCCCGAGGAGAGGTTGCGCAGCCGGCCCTGTACGGCGCCCTGCCCGGCGCCCTTCGCGCCGGCCCGGGACGCGCCCGGCCCCGCGTCCTTGCCGGGTGTCCGGGAGGGGCCCCCGGCCGACGCCACCGCCGCGATGGTCCGCATCGACTGCCTTCCGGATGCCCTCGCCA
>NZ_JBSGDB010000669.1:0-3817 GCF_053602155.1 Streptomyces sp. NPDC004561 | reverse complement strand
ACCTGGCGAGGGCGAGCGCGGTGGAGGTGGTCAGGCCCACGATCCCGCCCTTGGCCGCCGCGTAGTTGGGCTGTCCCGCGCCACGATCGCGCCGGAGCGGTCGCCCGGCGCGGCCCCGGCCGGCACGGTCAGCGTGAAGGGCACCTCGGCGCGGGTGCGGGCCGGGACGGTGAGGCCGCTCCGGGCGAACACCGCCGGCACGCCGGTGCCGCGCAGCCGGACGGTGACGGGGCTCCGGCCGGGGTTGGTCACGGACACCGTGTCCTGAAGGACCGTGCCCGGGGCGCCCTCGGCGTAGAAGGAGGGGCGTGCGCCGCCGGCGGGCGTCAGGGACCATCCGCCCGGGTGCGCGGCGGCACGCGGGGCGGCGCTGAGCATCAGCAGGGCCAGGCCGAGGACCCGGGCGGCGAACGGCATGGGCGGCTCCATCAGCAGGTGAGGGGCGCTGGGGGTGCCTCTCTCCAGGGACGGCGGGGGTCCGTGGGATCAGCGGCGCGCGGCCTGGCCCCGCCGGGTCAGCCACAGGGCGCCCGCCGCACCGGCGAGGAGCACCGTGCCGCCGAGCGTGCCGAGGGCGACGGCGGAGTCCTCGGGGCCGGTCTGCGGCAGCTGCCCGCCCGACGAGGACGAGGACGACGAGGAGGACGAGGAGGAGCCGCCGGACGAGCCGCCGGACGCCGTCGCGTCGAGCGTCAGGGACGGCCCGGGGTTGTTGGTCGGCGTGCAGGTCGTCGTGGTGCCGAGGGCCTTGATGGTCAGCGTGGCCGCCGTGAAGGTGACCTTGCCGGTCTTGCGCGGGGTGTAGGTCCCGCTCAAGTCGCTGATCTTGATGGGGGTGTTGGCGGGGATGGCGGCCGCGTTGGGCGGCCCGCTCACCGGGAGCGTGCCGCTGTCGGCGCCGCCCAGCCGGATGGTGGCGCTCGGGCTCATCGCGCCCTTGCCCAGCTCGACCGGGCTGGAGGAGACGCCCTTCTGCCAGGACATGGTGATCTTGTAGCCGCTGCCGCTCCTGACGCCCTTGATGTCGATCGGCGAGACGGCGCTCTTGACGCCGATCGGCGTCTGGCAGCGGTAGTTGACGTCGACGACGTCGGCGTGGGCCGCCGGGGCGGTCAGCAGCACCGCCGAGCCGGCCAGGGCCGCGGCGGACGCGAGCGCGGCGGTTCGTTTCGGGTACGACACGTTCGGTCCACCCCATTCATTCCCGACGGAGTTCCTGACGATGTATCAGATTCGGCCGTCAAGGTACGCCGGGGGCCGTGAGGAAGGAAGACGCGTCGCACGCCGGAGTTGTGGCGATCCGGCGTGGGTGACGGGGTGCCTGAGTGGAGGCGGGGGCCGGGTGGGCGGCCGCGCGGTCAGGCCGGGGCGCCCAGTTCCGCCCACACCGTCTTGCCGGGGCGGCCCGCCGCGCGGACCACGCCCCAGTCCAGGCACAGCCGTTGCACGATGAACATGCCGTGGCCACCCGGCCGGCCGGCGCGGTGCGGGGTGCGCGGGGCGGGCTGTCCGGTGCCGCCGTCGGAGACCTCCAGCCGGATCACCTTGTTGTCGCAGGCGAGGACGAGTTCGTCGGGGCCCTCGGCGTGCAGGCAGGCGTTGGTGACCAGTTCGGAGACGACCAGCAGCACGTCCTCGGCCGCGGCCCGCCGGTCGGCGCTCGCGGCGGGCAGCCAGCCCCACGCGTACAGCGCCTGGCGGGTGAAGTCGCGGGCGAGCGGGACGACCCCGCTCTCGCCACGCAGCCCGAGTCTGCGGGTCTGGCCGCCCCGTGCCGCACGTGCGCCGCCGCCGGACTCCGACGGGGACGGCGCGGCCGCCCCCGTGGTCGCGCCGGTCGGCGCATCCCCCTCGGACGCCCCGGAAGCGCCGCTCGGCTCCGGGCCGCGGTCGCCCGGCGAGTAGGGCCGGGTGGTGCTCATCAGCGCTTCACCTCACCGATTCACCAGTTCACGATTCAAAGGTCCGGCACCGTTCGGCACCGGCCGGTCCGTCCGTCGTCCGTCCCGTCATCTGCACTTCCGTTCCGTCACCCGCACGTCGCCCCGCTTTCGTCCGCCCTCGCCCGTCCGGCGTCCGGATATCGGACACCCGTCGTACGCGCCCCTGGTCGCACAGGGTCGCCGTTCGCTCCGGACCGCCGCGCGCACCCGGACCCCGTCCCGTCCGGGACCGGGCCGGCGATCCGGCGGCCGATGGTCGTCAGCATGACTCCTGCCCGACCGATGCGCCGGAACACCCCCGTCTTCCGCGTGACCGGCGGGACACCCGGGGTGACCGGCACACCGGTGCGCCCGCGGAGCCGGGAGCGGCGGGCGCGGGTCAGCCGGTGCCGCCACCCTCCCCGGCCAGGGCCGCGTCCACGGAGTCGTGGACGGTGAAGACCGCCTCGGCTCCCGTGATCTCGAACACCCGGGCCACCACGGGCAGCATGCCCGCCAGATGGACCCCGCCACCGGCGGCTTCCGCCTTCAAGCGGGCCCCGAGCAGGACGTTCAGCCCCGTGGAGTCACAGAACTCCAGGCGTGAGCAGTCCACCACGAGCCGCGAGAAGCCCTTGGCCAGAAGGTCGTCGAGGGGCTCGCGCAACAGATCGGCGGTGTGGTGATCGAGTTCACCCGCCGGGGTGACAACGGCGCTGGAGCCCTCTTCCCGCACCTCCACCAGAAGCCGGCCCGACTGTGCGCTGCCGACCGTCCCGTGGTCCATGCCGTCTCTCTCCCGAGGTCGTGGCTGCTGATGCCCTCGAACATTACGCCTTCCATGCGCACTCCGACACCTGAACAACCTCACATAATCGGACATACACGAACAGAACGCACTTGCGATCGGTCCTGGGAAGCCGGTAGGGCTATAAGGACACCTATTCCTACACGCCGGCTTCGGAGGCGCCGCACACCGCAGTGCACGCTTTGGCTTCGGCAGCCTTATGCCGAGAACGATGGAGGACACCCATGTCACCCCGGCTCGACGCCTCGCATACCCCGACCGCGACGTCGACACCCCCACCGGATCAACTGGATCATCCCATCGATCCCCTCGACCCCATCGAGGGGCTCCCGGAGATCCCTCCGTACGACGAGGTCGGCCCCGTCGACGCGCGGGCCCTGTCCAAGACCCTCTTCGAGCGCCTCCAGACGCTGGAGGAAGGGACGCACGAGTACTCGTACGTCCGCAACACGCTCGTCGAGCTCAACCTGGCCCTCGTGAAGTTCGCCGCCTCCCGCTTCCGCTCCCGCAGCGAGCCGATGGAGGACATCATCCAGGTCGGCACCATCGGCCTGATCAAGGCGATCGACCGCTTCGAGCTCTCCCGCGGCGTCGAGTTCCCGACCTTCGCGATGCCGACCATCATCGGCGAGATCAAGCGGTTCTTCCGCGACACCTCGTGGTCCGTGCGCGTGCCGCGCCGGCTGCAGGAGCTGCGCCTGGACCTGGCCAAGGCCGGGGACGAGCTGGCGCAGAAGCTGGACCGCGCGCCGACCGTCGCGGAGCTCGCCGAGCGGCTCGGCATCTCCAACGACGAGGTCGTCGAGGGCATGGCCGCCTCGAACGCCTACACGGCCTCCTCGCTGGACGCCCAGCCCGAGGAGGACGAGACCGAGGGCGCCCTCGCGGACCGCATCGGGTACGAGGACCACGGGATCGAGGGCATCGAGTACATCGAGTCGCTCAAGCCCCTGATCGCCGGGCTGCCGCCCCGCGACCGGAAGATCCTCTCCCGACGACCGCTTACCCGTGGCCGGTTCGCTCTGCCAGCATCGCCCGAAGGTCTGGAAGTCCGGGCATACGGGGGCCGGGTGACGGGGTTCGTCTT
>NZ_JBSGDB010000668.1:0-3825 GCF_053602155.1 Streptomyces sp. NPDC004561 | reverse complement strand
AACCCGACCGGCACGGTGGTGCGGCGGGCCGAGCTGGTGCGCTTGTGATCGAGATGCCGCTTGGGCCGGTAGATCAGCTGTGAGCGTTCGCCTTGCTTGTAGCAGGCCAGAGCGGCGACGGAGAAGCGGTGCTGAGAGCGTCCCCGGACCCGGATGACGGGTGTGCGTCCGCGACGAAGCCCTCGCCCAGCGGACCGACGGCCGCCCCGCGGCTTGAGACCGACTTGGCGGCCTGCCCGGCGCCGCGCCTCTCATGACCTGGGGCAGAAGATCAGATGCCCCCCCGCAGGGCGGATTCCAGGCATCGCGACCGATTGAGCCCACCAGCAGTGCGGTGCTCGTGGTCCTTGCCGCGTGGTTGCTCGGGCTCTTCTGCCATTGGCCGGCCGATGGACGGTTTGGCCTCCCAGATGTGGCATGCCCTGGCGTACGGCTGGGGCGCGGCGGAACGGTTGTCGCCGTCGGCACGAAGCCTGACGCGGTATCGGAACGCTCCGGACGCAGGTGACTGAGACAGGGCGCGGCTGGATGGGCCAGGGCAGAGCGACGGGGTGCCTCACCTCAACGCGGTTGTGTGTCGGCGGGCGTGTCGATGGACGTCCCTGCTTACAGGCCGCAGGAGCCGCGGTCGAGGTGGAAGTATCGGGCGTTGGCCCAGCGGCACAGCCGGATTCCGACGGTGACGCCGAGTATGGTGACCAGGGCGGGCAGGTAGCCGCTGGCGAGCTGGACGATCGGGATTGCCGGGCACCCCCCGGAGATCGCCCAGCCCGTACCGAACAGCACCGCGCCGGGGATCACGCCGGCGTGGATACGCCCCGGGGTGCGCGGGACCCGCAGCAGCGCGAACGCGCACACGATGATCACGACGGCGCCGGCGAAGGAGAGGAGCATGCGCAGGTCCTGGAAGGTGAACATGCGGTTCAGCTCGGTGTAGTCGCCAAAGCCGATGTTGGAGACGGCGTAGCCGAGAGTCAGTCCAGTGATGATGTTGGCCAGCAGAATCGCACCCCGGGTACGCATCAGATCACCTTCCACAGCAGGAACGACACCGCGACGGCGGTGCCGAAGAACACGGCGGTCGCAACGAGGCTGACCGGTCGTAGACGGCCGCAGCCGTTGAGTCCGTGGCCGGAGCTGCACCCACCGGCCAGCCGGGTGCCGAAGCCGACCAGAACGCCCCCGAGGAACAGCAGAACGGTCATGGTGGTCGGATTTGCGGTGACCACGTTCCGGAACCCGGGTCCCATGTCGAAGCGGAGGTGGAACCGCCCGGAGGTGACCGCGGCGATCAATCCGCCGAAGAAGATCGATACCAGCAGGGCAGCCTGGGTCACGAGCGGGGCCGGACCCGGGCCTGTCACCGAGGTGCTCTCATCCGCCGTCGGTTCGACGTCCGTCTCGAGCAGCTGTGAAGAAGTCCCGTACGGGGCTGGCGGCACGGTGGGCGCGGTGGGGCTGGTGCCGAAGTGTTCTGCCGTAGCTGCGGCGAGGGCGTCAGCGAGAGCGTGCTCGTCGGTGAACTCCTCGTCCATCTCCTCGAGGTGGCGCTCCCTGCGCCAGTGCAACACGCGGTCCCACGCGGACGACACCCCGAAGGACCGGTCCGTGGTGAGGGCGTAGTTGATGGTGATCAGAGCGAGCCCGGCAGCGCCGGCCCACCAGGGCCAGTAGCCACTCATGCGGGGCCTCCCATCCATTCGGTGAATCGACTCCACCAGCCGTGCCTCGCTTTGGGCCCTTGACCCGCGTGTCCAGAGGTACGGTCCGGAGGCTGGGGCATCGGCGGGGAGGATGACGGTCGGTAGTGCGAGACCGGGATCGTCGAAGATGCCGGCCCGAACTGAGCCACCGTCTCCGATGCCGCGGGCACGGGTTCCGACGGCTCGGGCGGCCCGGCAGGTGTCGTGCGCGACGAGGATGCGTTCTCGGGCGGCCAGGGGTGTTGTGGTGCAGGAGACTGCTGGAGTCTCTGCTCCGGGGTGGCGGCGTCGAACCGTTCCGCGCCGGTGGCCGCGACTTCAAGCTGTCGCGCGCGGGCCCCGTTGGGCAGCAGGCTGATCGGCACACGCTCGCCGGTGAGTGACACCTGGTAGCGCGCACAGCCGAGCCACTGATCCTCGCTGTCGCAGTAGTAGTCGCGCCACCCTTGCAAGCTCGCCCTGAGCAAGGGGAAAAGGGGGCATCCTGCGGCGTGCGAGCAACTCACGTTGCTCCCTTCTGGCCGGCGCACACCACCCGATCTGCGAGGGCGGTTGCCGTTCTCGGTCTCTTGCCCTCGCCGCGCCCGGGTCGACGAACTCAAAAAGACGCGGTGACGGCCTGTCACAACACAGAACAGTGCCTCCATTTCTCGACCGGGCGAGATGGAACCACTGTTTCGGTGTTCCAAGCAACTTCTGGGGGATTCCGGCCGTGACCGCTTGGCACTTCTGAGTGGGGTATGTCACGCATTATTGGGTCGTGACGCAACCCCACGGCCGTCCTCCTGTCGACGGAGTCGGTGGTTCGTGGAGACGGTGTACGTATGGGAGTTGTTTGTGGCGGAATCGTGAATTTGGCCGTGACGGAATCGTTGATATTACTGGTCGTTAATGTGGCTGCGAATGAAGGGGAACCATGTGCCGACGTGCTGTCTGCCAGTCGTGCCGGAAGGTGACCTACGAGGGTTGCGGGAGACACGTGGAGCAAGTGCTCGCCGACGTGCCGACACTTCAACGGTGCATGTGTGAGTCGGCGGAGCGCGAGCGTGTACGCCCAGGGGAGCCGAAGGCTCGAACGGGACCGGATCCGGTCCGACCGGGCGGAACGGTGCGACGCACACGCGTTCCCCGACGCCTGGACAGGTCAGCCGGCCGAGCGAAGGATCGATGGTGGGGCCGACTCATCGCTTGGATGAAAAGCCCAGCATGAGGTAAATGGAGGCAAAGTGCTGCGCTCGCCGGACGGGCCCTGTGGAGCGGCCACAGCTCCCCCGACGAGCCCACCTTCGCCGCGGCGGGCGACCTCGCCCACGACATGACCTGGTGCGTTCTGGCATCCCTGCTTTCCCTCACCTGGGTGAGCGTTTCCCGGCCGTCGAGATCGCCGTCGGCGGTCGGCGTGCCGGTCGGGTCCTGCCCTGCGGGATGCTGTCCGCCCTCCAGAGGGACAACCTCTGACCTCACCTCAGCTGCTGTTTCGAACGGAGTCTCACGGGTGAGTTCACAGACGCGCTTCCGGAAGGCTGAGTGAGTCTGTGCGCGCTTTTCCGTAAGTTCCCAGACTTCTTGCGCCAGCCATCTCCCCATTTCGGTATCACGAGTGATGCCGCCCAGCAGGAGCTCAATCCTGCGTGTGCGCCTTTCGTAAAGGTCTCGCAGATGTGTCAGGAGTGCACCTCCATCCATGTGCGGGCCTAGCAACCATCCTCGTCGGCCCGTGACACTCTCGTCTGGTCGCGCGCTGATCGAAGTGACCCCGTGCGGGGTCATGGCGGCGCCCAGCCCTCCGGGGGAGATATGCGGGCGCCGCAGGGGCAGGCACGGTTTCCCCCCGTAACCGGGCCTGCCCCTGCTCCGCAGTGCCCGGCAGGCAGCGCCTCGTTATGTGCCGTATGTGACACCGACGGACGCCTGCGCGCTGTATGAGGTGGACCCCAGGGTCCCGTGGCGCTCGCTCGCCCCCCTTTTTTTCGAGCGAGCAGTCGCGTACAGGGGGCAGGCAGACGTCCCCCGCGTCTTCCTGCCCAGTACGGGGTGGTGTCGTGGGGCGGCCGGCCCACAGGATAGCCTAAATAGGCCACCCGCGTCCGGGGACAAGGCGGCGGCTGGGGCGAGTTGTGTT
>NZ_JBSGDB010000667.1:0-3856 GCF_053602155.1 Streptomyces sp. NPDC004561 | reverse complement strand
AGCGTGAGGGAAACGCCCGGTTACATTCCGAACCCGGAAGCTAAGCCTCACAGCGCCGATGGTACTGCAGGGGGGACCCTGTGGGAGAGTAGGACGCCGCCGAACAATCTTTGGAGGACCCCTGGTCCCAGCGTTCAGCTGGGACCAGGGGTCCTTTCGTTTTTACAATGCTTGCGGTACCGAAGACAGGAGTCACCATGTCCACCAACTCTCCCGACGACCGACCGGAGCGCGACCAGCGGCGACGGGACAGTGGTGACCGGGGCGACCGCGGCGGTTACCGCGGCGACCGGGGCGGCTTCCGTCGCGACAACGACCGTGGCGGCCAGGGCCGGCGCGACGACCACCGTGGTGGTGGCTACGGCGACCGCCGCGACGACCGCGGTGGCTTCCGCCGCGACGACCGTCGCGACGACCGCGGTGGCTACCGCCGTGACGACCGGCGTGATGACCGTCGTGACGATCGCGGTGGCGAGCGTCGTGACGACCGGCGTGGTGGCTTCGGCGATCGCGGTGAGCGCGGTGACCGTGGCGGCTACGGCCGCAGGGACGACCGCCGTGAGGGCGACCGGGGTTCGCGTCCGGGGTTCCAGCGGGACGACCGTGACCGTGGGCCGCGCCGTGACGACCGCGGCGACCGTGGCTTCCGCCGCGACGAGCGCCCCGCGTACCGCCGTGACGACGACCGCGGGGCCCACGGCCGCCGCGACGACCACCGTGGTGGTGGCTACGGCGACCGCCGCGACGACCGTCCCGCGTACCGCCGTGACGACGACCGTGGCGGCTACGGCCGCCGTGACGACAACCGCGGTGAGCGCGGTGGCTATCGGGGCCGGGACGACCGGGGCGCCCGTGGTCCGCGCCGGGACGACCGGGGCGGCCGGCCCGGAGGGTTCCGTGGGCGTGACGGACGGGACGACCGGCGCGACGACCGGCGTGACGACCGCGGTGGCGGTGGCCGTTTCCGCGACGAGCGGGACCGGGACCGTGAGCCGATCAAGCGGCTGCCGATCCCGGAGGACGTCACCGGCGAGGAGATCGACAAGGACGTCCGGCAGGAGCTGCAGAGCCTGCCCAAGACGCTCGCGGAGGACGTCGCCAAGAACCTGGTGATGGTCGCCCGGCTCATCGACGAGGACCCCGAGGGCGCCTACGGCTACTCCAAGGTGGCCCTGCGTCTGGCGTCCCGCGTGGCCGCCGTGCGTGAGGCCGCCGGGTTCGCCGCGTACGCCAGCCAGAAGTACAGCGAGGCCCTCGCGGAGTTCCGGGCCGCCCGTCGTATGACCGGCAACGCCGACCTGTGGCCGGTGATGGCCGACTGCGAGCGTGGGCTCGGCCGGCCGGAGAAGTCGCTGGACATGGCCGGCGCCCCGGAGGTGCAGAAGCTGGACAAGGCCGGCCAGGTCGAGATGCGGCTCGTCGCGGCCGGTGCCCGGCGTGACATGGGCCAGCTGGACGCGGCCATCGTGACCCTGCAGAGCCCGGAGCTGGCCTCCAACTCGATCCAGCCGTGGACCGCGCGCCTGCGCTACGCGTACGCCGACGCCCTGCTGGCGGTCGGCCGCGAGGCCGAGGCGCGGGAGTGGTTCGCCAAGGCCGTCGAGGCCGACCGGGACGGCAGCACGGACGCGTCCGACCGGCTCGCCGAGCTGGACGGCGTGGAGTTCGTCGACGCCCTCGACGAGAACGAGGACGAGGACGAGAACGGCGTCGACAAGGGCGCCGAGAAGGACGACGAGCCCGCCGCCTCCGAGGAGCACGGCGACAAGGACTGATTTCGGTCAACCGTGAAGAGGGCAGGCCCCGCAAGGAGCCTGCCCTCTTTCGTGTCTTCTCGCCGTCCGCCGCCGGCTCAGATCTCCAGCGCCCGGAGCACCAGACCGGAGGCCGGCTTCGGCCCGAACGACGTCGACTTGCGGGGCATCGTGACGCCCTGGCGGGCCAGGTCGCGCACGACCTCCTCGCGGACCGGGTGCATCAGGACGGCCGTACCGCCGCCGCGTTCCGCCTTCGCGACGGTCGCGGCCGTGTCGTGGATGTACGCGATGTGGGCCGGGGAGTCCTCGGGGATGCGCCAGACGTGTTCCAGCAGCGTGGCGTGCAGGACCGTGGCGTCCAGCGAGCGCCAGGCGGCCGGGCGGTCGGCCGGGATGGTGCGGGCCAGGAGGTCCGGGTCCGGGCGGTCGACGAGGTGGAAGGCGCCGTCGCCGGCCAGGAGGAAGGCGTTGCCCGCGCAGGAGGCGTCCGCGAGCGCCCCCAGGGCCTCGGGGAGGGGCGTGTCGACGCGCCGTACCCGGAACAGGCCGGTCACGGCCGCGAGCGCGTCCGCGACCGGCAGGCCGTGCAGCAGACGGTGGATGGCGCGGACGCGCAGCGGGTAGCGGACGGTGTCGACGAGGAGGACCAGGCCGTAGTCCCAGGGGCTGGGGGAGGGGTGTTCCGCGCGCAGCCGGCGGTAGGTGGCCCAGCGGTGGTGGCCGTCGGCGATCAGGGCCTGGTGGTGGGCCAGGTCGGACTGGACGAGGGCCACGTCGGTGGGGTCGGTGATCGACCAGAGGCGGTGGCGGAAGCCGTCCTCGGTGGTCGTGGCCAGCAGCGGCGGCTTCTCCGCGGTGCGCTCGACGACCTCGGCGGCCGCGCCGTTCCCGCGGTAGGTCAGCAGCAGCGGTTCCAGGTTGGCGCGCGTGGCGCGCATCAGGGCCGCGCGGTCGGCGACCACGGGCGGCATGACGTCCTCGTGCGGCAGCACCACGCCCTCGGCGGGCTCCGAGACCCGCAGCGCGCCGACGACGCCGCGTTGCAGCATCCCGTCGCCGTCGCTCTGCTCGTACACGTACAGACCGGGTTCCGGGTCGGCGGTGAGGATGCCCTCGTCCAGCCAGCGGCGCAGGGTGTCGGCCGCCTGCTCGGTGCGGGCGCTCGGCGTGCCGGCCTCGGGCAGGATCAGCCGGACGATGTTGTGCGGATCGGCCGACTGGAGGTGGTGCACCCCGTCGGGACGTACGACGACGTCGTACGGCGGGGAGGTGACGGAGGCCAGGCTGCCGACCCGGTCGGGGTCGTATCGAAGGCCTCGGAACGGGTTGAGTTCCAGGCCCCGGCGCGCCGTCGCTTCCGAGTGACCTGCAGTGTTCATCCCGGCATCGTACGTGTGTCAGTGCCATGCGGGATGATCGGGGAAAGGCGAGTGAACGAGGAGCGATGCGGATATGAGCCACGGCGTCAGGACGAGGCCCGAGGGCAGTGGGCAGCCCCTGAGCGAGGCGTACGACACGGCGCTGCTCGATCTGGACGGGGTGGTGTACGCGGGTGGGAACGCGATCGCGCACGCCGTCGACTCGCTGGAGCGGGCCCGTACGGGCGGGATGCATCTGGCGTACGTCACCAACAACGCCCTGCGCACCCCGGACGCGGTGGCGGAGCACCTGAGCGAGCTGGGGATACCGACGGGGGCCGCTGACGTCATCACCTCGGCGCAGGCGGTCGCGCGGCTGATCAGCGAGCAGGTGCCGGCCGGCGCGCGGGTGCTGGTGATCGGCGGCGAGGGGCTGCGGGTGGCGCTGCGCGAGCGGGGCCTGACGCCGGTGGAGTCGGCGGACGACGATCCGGCGGCGGTCGTGCAGGGGTACGGCGGCCCGGATCTGACCTGGGGGCGGTTCGCGGAGGCGTCGTACGCCGTCGCGCGCGGGGTGCCGTGGTTCGCGTCCAACACCGACCTGACGATTCCCAGCGGGCGCGGGATCGCGCCGGGGAACGGGGCGGCCGTGGAGGTCGTGCGGATCGCGACCGGCGCGGAGCCATGAGTCGCTCACGCTCTCAACGGTCGGCCTCGCAAGACTCTCGGTCGGAAGACTCC
>NZ_JBSGDB010000666.1:0-3871 GCF_053602155.1 Streptomyces sp. NPDC004561 | reverse complement strand
GCGCTGATCTTCGGTGCGTCCGTGAAGGAGCTGAGATCCGTCTCCACGAAACCGGCGTGGACGCCGACGACGAGCGTTCCCTGCTCGCGCAGGCCCTCGCGCAGCGCGCCCGTCAGCGACCACTCGGCCGCCTTGGAGGCCGCGTACCCGGGATACTCCGGCCGGGGGATCCAGGAGGCGGCCGACAGCATGTTCACCAGCGCGCCACCGCCGTTGCGCGCCAGGACCGGGGCGAAGGCACGGGACACGGCCCAGGTGCCGAAGTAGTTGATCTCCATCTCCTCGCGCGCGCCGTCGAAGGAACCCGCGAGCAGCCTGGTCCCGAAATCCGCGACGCCCGCGTTGTTGACGACGATGGTGACGTCACCGGCGGTCGCGGCCGCCGCGGCGACGACCTCCGGCTCGGTGACGTCCAGACGCAGCGCGGAGAGCTCCTCGTCGCGCACGCTCGCCGGATCGCGGACACCGGCGTAGACCTTGGCCGCTCCCCGCTCGATCAGCGCGCGAGCGAACGCGCGCCCGATGCCACGATCGGCCCCCGTCACCAGGGCGACCGATCCCTTGATCTCCATCGCGCCTCCTTCCCGCTGCCGCCTGCCGGGCACAACAGGCGCTGGGGCGAGGGACGACTCCGCGATCGGACGACTCGACCCGGACCGCCTCCGGGCATGCCCCATGACCATGCGCGACTCGCACACCGGGAGGATCACCGCCCGGAGGCGGACGCGAAAAGTCCCTCCCCCACCAGCGTGCCCCGGATACCGCGGCGACGCATGCGAGACGGCACTCGGAACTACCGCCGGGCGGAGCAGGTCACCGACCGGCCCGCTGCTCCCTGCCGTTGGTCCAGAACGCGCCCGTCGCCTTCCGTCAGGAGGCAGTGCGCGACGCCCTTCCCGGTAGGCACGACCTTGAGGCGTGGAGTGTGCCCGCCGTCCTCCCGTGCGCTCCAGTCGGCTCCGCTCACCTCGGCCGGCACGCTCACCGCGCCGTCGAGGCCGGCGACGTAGTCGTGCCTGACGGACTTCAGGCTGCCTCCTTCGGTCCAGGCTCTGTACGTCACGTCAGCGCTCCCGGCACCGCAAGCCGACAGAAGCCCGCACGCAACAGCCAGTCCCGTCATCATGGTTATGCGCTTGGTGGCCGCTGACATCGGGAAGTCGGGCATGACTTGGCCTCTCGGTCGGTGAGTTCACTTGGGTGTGCGCGGCGGGTGTCCCTGTCCCTCGGGGTCATCGGGCTCCCAGCGCAGCAGGTCTCCTGGCTGGCACTCGAGCACCTCGCACAGGGCGGCGAGCGTGGTGAAGCGCACCGCCTTGGCGCGTCCGTTCTTGAGCACCGCCAGATTGGCCGGTGTGATCCCCACGCGGTCCGCCAGTTCGCCCACGGACATCTTCCGCCTGGCCAGCATCACGTCGATGTCGACGGCGATCGGCATCAGATCACCTCGGCCAACTCGGCCCCCAGCCGCGACGCCTCGATGTCGCGTGCGACCGCCTGCGCGAGCAGCATCCGCAGCACCAGCACGATGAGCGCGACCCCGAAGACCGCCAGGCACACCACGCCCAGCAGGACCACGACGCCCAGGGGCACGACGTCACCCGACGCCAGGACCGCCCCGAGCGCGAACACCAGGAGCGCGGCCGCCACGAACGCGCCGATCACGAGATGGACGTAGCGGAACGCGGCGTCGGAGAACACGGTCCCGCGTCGCGCCATCGTCACCAGCCGCCACACGCAGACCAGGACGACCCGGACCGTCACGACACCCAGGACGGCGATCACGAGAACCGGGGTGCGACGGCCCGCAAGCACGCTCGCCTCCATGGCCCCCGTCAGCATCGCCACCATCACCGCCTGAGCGAACACCGACCCGGCGTGCAACGCCACCATCACGGCACGCAGCGCGAGCACTGTCAGCTTCCCCAACGCCACTCCCCCGATCGAATCACGATGGAAACCTATTGATTATCGATAGGCTTGGCAAATTGATCCCCGAGACAGGGCAGGCGGTCGCCCACAACCACCAGGCTTCCACTGGAGTGATCGTCAAGTCGGCTCACGTTGGCCTCGGCCGGTTCCCGGCTCTCACGCAGGGTGCGGGCGAGCGGCGCCGCGTAGTACGGATCGTCGCTGTCGAGCGCCAGTCGGCGCAGGTGCCCGACGGCCTCGGAAGTCCTGCCTTCGGCGGCATGGACGCCGGCGAGGCGGGCCAGCGCCGGCGCGTAGGGAGGCAGTCGGCGGATCGCCGACTCCAGCCATGGGCGCGCGCGTTCCGGGTCGCCGGTGGACAACCAGGCCTGCCCGCAGTGGAATTCGAGCAAGGCGAGCGGGAAGGGGCTGACCCCGTGGTAGGCGCATCTCGCTGCCAGGAACCATCTCTCGGCCTCGGCCGCATCACCGCGTTCGGCGTGGCAGCGCGCCAGGGCGCCCGGGGCTCTGGAGTCGTGCCCTCCCGACAGCGCGTGTCGATGCAGGGCGAGGGCCTCGTCGTACCGGCCGACCGCCTGGTGGACGGCAGCCCGCTCCTCGTCCAGGCTCCGCCGATCGAGTCCCAGCGCAGCCGCCGCGTCGAGATCGACCAGCGCGGCCGGGAAGCGGTGGAAGAGAGCGGCCAGCCTGGCGCGGGCCACACGGGACCGAGGATCGCCCGGCATCCGGTCGATGAACGCGTCGGCCAGCGACGCGGCGCGCTCGGCCTCGTCGATGCGGCCCAGTACGTGCCCGCGCAGAGCGGTCAGCTCCACCAGCTCGCCCCACCCGTCGCCGGTCAGGCTCTCCCGTGCCGCCTGCCACGCGAGGCCCTCGATCCGCGCGTCGAGGTTGGCCATCGCGATCACGCCGGCCGTCGTCGTCGGCCCGTCGGCGAGGCCGAGTCGCGTCCCGTCGCCCGCACGGCCGGCGACAGAACCGCCGCTCATCGGCTCGCGCGGCCGTCGGGACGGAAACGGGCGCCGGCGGGTCGAGGTTGGGCGCGGTGCGAGATACGGGAACTCCCGGGAGGCCGGCGCGGTCGCCCGGTCGACGCCGTCGCCGACCCGTGGGCCGTGGGAGGCGTTGACGATCAGCGTGTACAGCGTGTCGATGACATCGTCGTTGGGCGAGCGGCCACCACAGGTCGTGTGCGACCGCCCCGCCAACAGGGCGCGCTCGATCTCGCAGTAGCTGTCCTCGGCGTACGGCTTCGCCACGTCCACGACCAGGAAGTCGGCGAGCAGCAGTTCGGTCAGGGGATGTGTCCCGTCCGGGTCCGTCGGCCAGTCGAGCTTGTCGTCCAGACCGTCGAAGAAGGCCAGGTTGGCGTTCAGTCGCGAGCGGTAGGCGTCCATGTAGTGCGGCCCCGGCCGGAACGGGTCCTCCGCGTTGCAGAGATCGCGCAGGTCCACGATCGTGTTCGCGGTGTCGACCCCGTTCTCCGACATGAGCACGTTCTTCACCTCGGGGCGGCCGAGCCGCTCGAGGCGCACGGGGCAGGGGCCGGACGTGACGGTCTCCGCCGCGACGGCGAACACGGTGCCCGCGGCCGGCCCGAACAGCCCGGCGACGTCGGCTGGGCCGCACCTGTCGTCGAAGTCGTCGTCAGGTCCTCCTGCCAGGGGTCGGTTCGAGGCCGAGCGCTCGCACAGGGAGACGCCCTCGCCCTCACCACCAACGTTGCGCCTGCCCACACCGCCGCGCATCCCAGGAATGACCGATGCGCGAGCAGGGGCGGATTCGACGTCAGGCCCTGGGTTCCCCTCGCCCCCTGACCGGCCCCGGGTGCGGTGGCCGGGCGTACCCGCCCGGCCTAGCGTGAACGGGGAAGCGGACGTTCTCGGGGGGGGGGGGGGGGGGCCACCACACCCGGTGGAACGCCGGGGGGAAGACCCGA
>NZ_JBSGDB010000665.1:0-3904 GCF_053602155.1 Streptomyces sp. NPDC004561 | reverse complement strand
GTCGACGTCACGCTCGGGCTGCGGGATCGCCTCGTCGACGGCGGCCATCAGGTTCAGGACCGACTGGCCGACCCAGGTGCGCGGCGGCTGGCCGGAGGGCGCGCAGGTCAGCGACAACACGCTGGACCAGTACCTGACCCGGCTGCGCCGCAAGCTGCGCGCGGCGGGCAGCGAGCTGACGATCGCCACCGCCCGCGGGATCGGCCACCGCCTGGAGTGAGACTCCCGGCCCTTTCAGCCTGGCCGGGGCCGCGCCGGCAAGGGCGCCGCTCTCACAACGCCTTGCGGCGCACCAGCACCCCGAGCACCAGCAGGCCCGGCAGCAGAGGGAGCCACACGGTCAGCAGCCGGTAGCCGAGCACGGCCGAGGCGGCGGCCGCGGCCGGGGCGCCGGACACGGTCAGCGCCAGGGCGAGCGCGGCGTCCAGGGAGCCCAGGCCGCCCGGGGTGGGCAGCAGGGCGGCGGCGCTGCTGGCGGCCAGGTACAGCAGCGCCACCTGGAGCGGGGGCAGCGGCAGTCCGACGGCCCGGGTGACGGCGATGAGCACCAGCGAGTGCAGGGCGGCGAAGGCCAGTGAGCCGCCCCACAGGGCCGCCGCGCGGGCCGGGCACGCGTGCAGTGCGCGGATGTCGGCGAGCACGGCGGCGAGCCCCTGCCGGCAGCGCGCCCACCAGGGCGTGACCGGCAGGGCCGCCACCAGCGCGGCGATGCCCAGGGCGACGCCGAGGACCGCCGGGGAGAGGCGCGGCAGGCGCAGCAGTCCCGGGCAGGCCGGGACGAGCAGCGCGATCAGCGCCATGCGGACGGCGGCGCCTGCCGTGGCCTTGACGGCGAGCGCGCTGGCCGACCGGCCCGGGGCCAGCCCGCAGCGCATCAGGAACCGCAGGTTCACCGCGCCCGCGCCGAGCCCGGCGGGCAGCAGGTGGTTCGCGGCGGAGGCGGCGAACTGGGCGGCGACCAGCCGGGAGCCGGGCAGCCGCCGTACGACGGCGCCCTGCTGGGCGAGCGCCGAGGCCGCCCAGGTGCCCAGGGCGGCCGTCGCGCCGAGCAGCAGCCAGCCCTGGTCGGCGACCGCCAGCCGCCCGGCCCCGCGCTCGACCAGGGTCCAGTGCCGGTGGGCCAGGTACAGCGCGCCGAGCAGGACGGCGAGGCCGAGGCCGGCGTGCCAGTAGGCGCGGCGGCCGACCGCGGCGCCGAGTTGCACCGGAGAGGTCATGAGCCGGCCTTCGGCACCCCGTAGTACAGCCGCCCGCCGTCGACCGGCGCCCACGTCCAGGCACGGGCGTAGCCGGGCGGCCGGGTGCCCGTCGGCACCAGCGCGGCCACCGGGATCCGCCGGGCGGTCCGGGCGATGGCGTCCGCGGTGCTGTTGCCGTTGTGCCCGGCCGTCGTGGCCGAGGAGCAGCCGGCGTAGAACGCGGGCGGGATGGCCTCGTCCCCGGTGAGCAGGCACGGCGGGCGGACACCCAGCCGGTGCAGGGCGGCGGCGGTACGGGACCAGCTCCGGTGCGCGACGGTGGCGTTGCTCGCGGTGTGCACCACGACGGCCAGCTGTACGGCGAGATGGGTGGCGAGCCCGAGGCACAGCAGGGTGACGACGACCGGGCGCCAGGGCCGGCGCGTGGCGGTCGCCAGCCGCAGGAGCGCGGCGGCGACGGGGAGCGCCAGCAGGGCGTAGGCCGGCAGCAGGAAGCGGGGCGCCGCGTAGCCGATCAGGAACAGGTAGGGGAAGGCGGCCGTCGCCGCGCAGGCGAGCGGCAGCGCGGTGGCGGCCGGGCGCCGGGTGCGGACCGCGAAGGCCAGTCCGAGGACGGCGAGCACGGGCAGGACGAACCACCAGGCGGTGACGACCGGGTTGGGCAGGGCGCCGGTGCACGGCCGGCACAGCGCCCGCCCGCCCAGGCTGCGCAATTGGTCCACGACGGCGAGGTGCCAGCCGAGGCCGCCCTGGATCGCCGAACCCTCGGACAGCCGGCGGGCGAGGCCGCCGTAGCTCGCGTACGCCTCGACGATCCACTCGGCGGCTCCGGCCGCGAGTCCGGCGAGCAGCACGAGCAGCGGCCGGCGGGGCCGGCGGACCAGCCCGAGGCCGACGAGCGGCAGGGCCGCCCAGACGGCGTCCATGGGCCGCATCAGGGCCATCAGCGCGGCGCTCACCGCGAGGCCCCACAGCGCGGCCCGGTCGGCGCGGTCCGCGCGGGCGCGCAGGAAGCAGGCGACGGAGGCCAGGACACCCACGGCGACCCAGTAGTTGGGCATGGCCTGCGGACCGTAGAACAGGGTGACCCACAGGGAGGCGAACAGGGCGCCGGCGAGGGCGAGCACCCGGACCGGGAACAGGCCGCGCCAGGCGCGCAGCGCCAGGAACAGGGCGAGACCGGACAGGGCGGCGAGGTAGCAGCGCAGCAGTGGTGTCGAGGACGACCAGGAGGTGACGGGCGCGACCAGCAGGGAGATGCCGCGGGCCCGGGGCGCGCTGAAGAAGGCCGCGGGAGCGTGCGCGCTGATCTGGCTGACGTAGACCGTCTCGTCCCAGCCGAGGCCCATGCCGGGTCGGACGAGGAGCAGCTGGGCGAGGGTGAAGGCGGTCGTGACGGCGGCGATCGGGGCGGTGGCCCGCAGGCTTCGGGTGCCGTCGGGCAGGCGCCGGGGACGCTCGCGCCGCGTCCCGGCGAGCGTGGCGTGCGCGCTGCCGGCCATCATCACCCCCCTCTTCCCCTACAGCCTGTAGGGCCACGGACATCCTACATTCTGTAGGACTACCGAAGGGAATCGAGAAGACCACGAAACCACACAGCCGCGAAAATACCTGGCAAACCAAGGCGTTTCGCGGACGCTCACCAGACGGATACGGCCATCCGGCGGTCGCCACTACGCGCTGTAAGGTTGGGGCATGGCTGGCACAGATTCCCGCGGCAGGGCGGAACGACGCAGCGCCGGGGAACTGGAGAGCGAGGTGCTGGCCGCGCTCTGGGCCACCGAACGGCCCCTGACCCCCGCGGAGATCCAGGCCGAGATCGACGGCGGACTCGCGTACAACACGGTGCACACCATCCTGAAGCGTCTGTACGACAAGGGTCTGGTGCTGCGCGACGCCGACGGACGGCGCGGCGCGTACCGGCCCGCGAAGAACGCGGCCGAGCTGACCGCCGAGGCCATGCACGAGGCCCTGGACCGGGGCCCGGACCCGATCGCCGCGCTGCAGCAGTTCGTGACCGGGCTCAGTCAGGAGGAGGAGCAGGCGCTGCGCGAACTCCTCGCCAGGGGTGGCGCATGAAGTACGACGTCTACACCCCGCTGGTGCTCTCGCTGCTGCTCGCCGTGGTCGGCCCGCTGATCGGCCGGCGGGTCGCGCCGGCCCTGGCCGCGCGGGTGCTGACCTCGGCCGCCGCACTGACCGCCGCTGCCACGACCTGGTCGCTGGTCCTTCTGGCCGCCGCGCTGGTAGGGGACGCGCCGCCGGTGCTCCGCGAGGCCCGCGAGGACGGGCACACCGTCGCGGATCCCGTCCCCGAGGTGATCGGGCTCGCCGCCTGTCTGGCGCTGGTCGTCGTCGCCGTTCGGGTGTACCGGGCCGTGCGGGCCGAGCGGGCCACGCGGCGGGCGCTCAGACGGCTCTGCGCGGGACAGCCCGCGGACACCGAGCTGATCGTCGTCGCCTCCGAGGTGCCGCGGGCGTTCGCGATTCCGGGCCGGCCGGGCCGGATCCTCGTCACCTCGGCGATGCTCAGCGCCCTGGAACCCGCCGAGCGGCGCGTGCTCCTCGCGCACGAGCGCGCCCATCTCGCCCACCGGCACGGGCCGCTGGTGACGCTCGCCAACCGGCTGCCCGCCACCACCACGCTGCACTCCCACGGGGTGCGGCTGCGCTGCGACATGGACGGCGTCCCCGACCTGACCCAG
>NZ_JBSGDB010000664.1:0-3922 GCF_053602155.1 Streptomyces sp. NPDC004561 | reverse complement strand
CCGGCTCGGGCCGAGGGATCGGCCGCGAGATCGCCCTCAAGCTCGCCTCGGACGGAGCCGCCGTCGTGGTCAACGACCTCGACGAGACCGTCGCCGCCCGCACCCACGCGGCCCGCCTCGTCACCGCGCACGGCAAGCCCCTGGACGACCCCGAGGGCGGCCTCACCCACCTCTTCCCGTCCCCCGAGGCGCTCGCCGCCGTCGACCCCGAGACCCTGGCGATGCCCCGCACCCGGCGCACCACCTTCACCACCCTCGTCCGTCAACTGGCCGACGGGACACTCCACCTGGGTGTGGAGTCCGACTGGGCCGAAGCCCGGGCCCGGCTGCTCGCGCTGCCCGGCTTCGGGCCCTGGACCGTCGACGTCATCGCCATGCGCGCCCTCGGCGACCCCGACGCCTTCCTCGCCACCGACCTCGGCATCCGGCGCGCCGCCAGGGAGCTGGGCCTGCCTTCCACCCCGGCCACGCTCACCGCGCGCGCCGAGGCGTGGCGGCCCTGGCGGGCGTACGCGGTGCAGTACCTGTGGGCGACCGACAGCCACCCGATCAACTTCCTCCCGGTATAAGAAGGTTCCCGTGAAGTGTCACACCGTGCTGGACAGCCCCTACGGCCCGCTCACCCTGGTCGCCGACGCCGACGGCGCCCTGTGCGGCCTGTACATGGCCGGCCAGCGGCACCGCCCGCCCGAGGAGGACTTCGGCCCGCGCGACGACGGCCCGTCCTGCTTCGCCGCGGCGCGCGAGCAGCTGTCGGCCTACTTCGTGGGCGAGTTGAAGGAGTTCACCGTCGAACTCGCGTTGCGGGGAACGCCGTTCCAGCGCGGTGTCTGGGCACAGCTGGCGCGGATCCCGTACGGCGAGACCCGCACCTACGGCGAACTCGCCGACGCCCTCGGCAATCCCCAGGCCTCCCGCGCGGTCGGCCTCGCCAACGGCCGCAATCCCGTGGGCATCATCGTCCCCTGCCACCGGGTGATCGGCGCGGACGGCAGCCTCACCGGCTACGGCGGCGGCCTCGCCCGCAAGCGCCGCCTGCTGGACTTCGAGCGCGGAGCGGGCCTGTTCGCCTGACGAACTAGTGCAACGCTCCCAGGAGTTCGGGCAGCGCGGTGCCGATCGGTTCCCGTACGACCTCGTCGGCGATGTCGTCGTACGGCGTGGGCTCGGCGTTGACGATGACGAGCCGGGCGCCGTGGTCGGCGGCGAGCCCGGCGAGGCCGGCGGCGGGCTGGACCTGGAGGCTGCTGCCGACGGCGACGAACACCTGGCAGGCCTTGGTGATGGCCACGGCCTCGCCGAGCACCAGGGGATCGAGACGTTCGCCGAACATCACGGTGGCGGACTTGAGGATGCCGCCGCACTCCAGGCACGGCGGATCGTCCTCACCGGCGTCGACGCGGGCGAGGGCGTCCTCCATCGATCCGCGCGCATGGCACTTCGTGCACACGACGCTGCGGGCGCTGCCGTGCAGTTCGAGCACCTTGCGCGCGGGCATCCCGGCCAGCTGGTGCAGCCCGTCCACGTTCTGCGTGATCACCCGCACCGGCACGCCGGACTTCTCCAGCTCGGCGACGGCCAGGTGCGCCGCGTTCGGCTCGGCCTCCAGCGCGCGGTTCTCGCGCCGCATCCGCCAGGACCGCCGCCGGATCTCCGGATCGCCCATGTAGTACTCGTACGTCACGAGCTTCTCGGCCTCGGGATCCCGCCGCCACAGCCCGTTCGGCCCGCGATAGTCCGGGATCCCGGAGTCGGTGGAGATACCTGCGCCACTGAGAATGGCTACGAGAGGCCTGTTCATGGGCCCGAGAGTAGGGCGCCCGTCCGCTCGGAGCGAGCGATATTGGGGGCGGGTGCGCCGAGCCGGTCGATGGCGTACGGATGCCGGTCCCGGGCTCAGCCCGCCCGGTGGCCGTTCTCCAGTTCCGCCGTGTGCGAGCCGTCGGCGAGGACGTCGAGGGCGGCGAGGACGCGGCGGCCGAGGGCCCCGGGAAGGTGGCCGGTGATCTCCTCGCGGGGGACCAGACGCCAGGAGAGCAGCTCCTCCTCCTGCAGCCGGATGGCCTTCAGGTCGGCGTCCGTGAGGACACCGCCGTCGTAGAGGTAGGCGACCAGGGGCGGCCGGCCCGCGCCGTGCACCCAGTCCACCGCCAGCAGCCGGCCGGGTTCCCGGTCGAGGCCGATCTCCTCCAGGGTCTCCCGGCGGGCGCCCTGCCGGGGCGTCTCACCCTCGTCCGACTCGATCGTCCCGCCCGGAAGCGCCCAGCCCTCACGGTAGTTGGGCTCGACGAGCAGCACCTGCCCCGCCGCGTCCCGGAAGAGCGCGGCGGCACCGGCGAGGATGCGGGGCAGCCCCGCGATGTACGTGGCGAAGTCCGAAGCGGTCACCCCGTCGAGGGTAGTGCCACGTCCACCCCGTCCGGCATCGGCGCATGGGGGCGGTCGGCCGCCTCACCGGAGTGCCTGCGCCGGATTCGCGGGACGGCGTGCGAGACGGGAACGGCGGCGCTCAGGCCGGACGCGCGCCGTCGGGTCCCGTCGGGGCCGGTGCGGTGGCCAGCCGGAGGGTGCGTTCGGCGAGATCGCTGATCCGTGCCCCGTCGAAGCCGGACACCGCGCTGCGGACCGTGTCGCGCAGGGGGGTCTTCCAGCGGTCCGGGATGGCGGACGCGCCGGTGAGGACGCCGGCCACCGAGCCGGCCGTCGCCCCGTTGGAGTCGGTGTCCAGGCCGCCGCGCACGGTGAGGGCGAGGGTCCGGGTGAAGTCGCCGTCGCCGTACAGCAGCCCGGCGGTGAGGACGGCCGCGTTCGGGACGGTGTGGATCCAGCCGAGACCGGCGGTCTCGGTGGACATCGTGGCCAGGGTGTCCTCCCAGCCCAGGCGGGCCTCGTGCAGGGACGTGACCCGGCGCACGGTGCGGGCGAGCCGGCTGCCGGGCGGGATCACGCCGAGCGCGCTGTCCAGCGCGTCCCGCACGGTCGCGGCGGTGAAGGCCGCCGCGACCAGCGCGGCCGCCCACATGGCGCCGTAGACGCCGTTGCCGGTGTGGGAGAGCACCGCGTCCCGGCGGGCCAGAGCGGCGGCGCGGGCCGGGTCGCCGGGACTGGTCCAGCCGTGCACGTCGGCGCGGATCAGCGCGCCGATCCACTCCTGGTACGGGTTGTCGTACGTCGCCGTCACCGGCGGCTTCAGGCCGTTCGCGAGGTTCCGGTACGCCGCTCGTTCCGCCGTGAAGGTCTGCAGGTACGGCAGCCGCAGCAGCCACAGCTCGCCGACGTCCTCCGTGCTGAAGCCGAAGCCGTGGGTCTCCAGCAGGTGCAGGCCGAGGATCGCGTAGTCCACGTCGTCGTCCCGGCAGCTGCCGTCGATCCGGCCGCGTACGCAGTCCCGCCATTCGGGGCGCAGTGCGGCGGCGTCGGCCGCGTCGGCGGGCTCGGGCAGGTAGTCGGTGAGCGGCAGCGCCTCGGCCCGCCGCAGATAGCCGTCGATGCGCTCGCGCGTCCACACCTCGCCCTGCTCGACCGGCTTGCCGAGCATGTTGCCCGCGATCCGGCCGAGCCAGCCGCCGTGGACGCGGTCGGCGAGGTCGGGGCCGGTGCGCTGGGTGTTCATGGCAGGGGTCTACCCGTTTTGCACAGCCGGCTCCCAGGCACCGCCCAGCCTTCGGTCGGGGCATGACGGCGGGGGCGTCCTGAGGTTAAGGTCGCAGCGGCGCGACTGGCCCTGACGTGCGCGGGGCCCGGAGAGCAAGGGGAAAGCAAGGTGGCGGACGCTGCAGGGAACGAGACCCGTGGGGTGCTCATCGCCGCGGACAAGTTCAAGGGCTCGCTGACGGCCGCGCAGGTCGCCGAGCGGGTGACGGCCGGGCTGCGCCGTGTCGTGCCGGACCTTCCGGTCGAGGCGCTGCCGGTGGCCGACGGC
>NZ_JBSGDB010000663.1:0-3928 GCF_053602155.1 Streptomyces sp. NPDC004561 | reverse complement strand
GAGTCGAGCAGGTCGACGGTGACCAGGTCGGCGAACTCCTCGGCGGCGAGGTCCGCCAGCTCCTCGGCGGTGCGGGCGATGTCCAGGGTGGTCCCACACGTCCGGCTCAGGGTTGCGAAGGGCCGAGATGACGAGGCCGCGTCCGGCTGTCGGTCGCCCCGCTGGTGCACCCGCTGAACCCCATGCCGGCCCGCAAGCGGCGCGCCCGGCGGGTTCTCGCGCTCCTCGACGACTGCGCCCGCGAGATCCGCGGCCTGGTCGCCGTCGCCGCCGACCCCGAGGCCTCCCACGACGCGCGGCTGGCCGCGGCCTGCTGGCGCGTGGAGGCCGCCGTCGAGGCGCTCACCACGGGTGGCGCCGAGCCCCTGCACCGGCCCGCCGAGGCACCCGCCGAACCCGCCCTGGCCCACCTCCACGGCCTGGAGCGCGCCCTCGCCGACCTGGCCGAGCCCCTGCGGGCACCCTCCGGGTCACGGCTGGTGGGCGCCTGAGCCCCTCCTGCACGCCTGAGCGATTCACGGGCCCCCTGCCCCACGGCAGGGGGCCCTGTCCGTGTCCGAACCGGAGTGAAGAACCTCCGTTCCACGCCGTCCTCTTGGTCTAGACCGCCCCTGAACGACTGCTACCGTCGGCCCCGGACTGGCTCGACCGAGAGGGGACAGCGGTGGCACAGGACGGCAGCGGCAGGCGGCGTGCGTTCGTCGGCTCGTTCACGGCGGCGGGCGGACCCGGACTGGTGACCGCCGAGGTCGCGCCACACGGCGGCGCCCTCACCCTGGTCGCCGCCGTGAACGACGTACCGGACCCGTCCTACCTCGCCCTTTCCCCGGACGGCGGGATGCTCTACGCGGTCAGCGAGACGGCCGAGGGGACCGTCGCCGCCTACCGCGTCGGCGGCGACCGGCCGGAACTCGCCGGGCCGCCCGTGCCCGTGGACGGCAGCGGGCCCACCCACCTCGGCCTGCACGCCGGGCACCTGCTCACCGCGAACTACGGCTGCGGCAGCGTCACCGCCGTGCCCGTCCGCCCCGACGGCACGCTCGCCGCCAAACCGTCCGGTCGGCTCCAGCACACCGGCTCCGGCCCGCACGACCGGCGCCAGCGCGGCCCGCACGCCCATCAGGTGCAGTCCGACCCCACCGGCCGGTGGGCGGTCAGCGTCGACCTCGGCACGGACTCGGTGCGGGTGTGCGGCCTGGAGGAGGGTGTTCTGGTCCTGCACCGCGAGTTCGCCCTGCGACCCGGCTCCGGCCCTCGCCACCTGGCCTTCCACCCGGACGGCGAGCACGCCTACGTCGTCAACGAACTCACCCCGACGGTGACGGTGTGCCGCTGGGACCCGGTGGGCGGCTCCCTGAAGCCGCTGAACGAGGTTCCCCTGCTGGCGGGCGCCCCCGCCGGCGACGCCTACCCGTCGGGCATCGTGGTCTCGCCCGACGGCCGCTTCGTGTGGACCGCCACCCGCGGCGAGGACGTCCTTTCGGTCCTCGCCGTCGAGGCGGACGGACTCCGGCTGAGCGGCGCGGTGCCCTGCGGCGGACACTGGCCACGCGCGCTGGCCGAGCGGGACGGCTTCCTCTACGCGGCCAACGAGCGCTCCGGCGACGTGAGCTGGTTCGCCGTGGACGACCGGACGGGCCTGCCCCGCTACGACGGCTCGGTCCAGGTCACCGCGGCCTCCTGCATCGTCTTCGACTGACCGTCCACGCAGGGCGGGGGCGCGTGCCGCCGACACCGGCCGACGAGGCCGGTCCCGGCGCCTTCGGGGCCTGTCCGCCTGGCGTGACGCGAAGGTCCGGTCGCCCCGTGCGCGCTGCCGAGGCCCAGCGGCTGCCGCGCCGAGCGGGCGAAGGGGGCGATCCCCGGGTCGTGCCCCGGCGGCACTGACCGTCCATGCAGGGCGGGGGAGTGTGTCGCCGACACCGGACGGCGGGGCCGCTCCCGGCGCCTTCGGGGCCGATCTGCCCGGCGTGACGCGAAGGTCCGGTCGCCGTATGTGCGCTGGCCAGGCCCACCGAATGCCGCGCCGACCTGGCGATCCTGGGGTTCTGCATGCGGCGGCCGTGTCGCCGCCCGCCGCACCATGCGGCCCCTCGACCGGCACCGGCGAATGCCAGGCGGGCTGGGCCTGGGCCGTTGGTGGCGACCCGGCCGGCGGGGCCGCTTGCGCGCGCTCCCACGGCCGTCCCCGCGCAGTCGGCGGCCGCCGGTCGCGCCGTCCGGTACCGCCGAGCGCGGGCAAGGTGAAGGGCCCGCCCCCCGAAGGGAGCGGGCCCGGGTTGTGCGGGTGTTCAGGGATCAGCGGACCGGGGTGCCCTGCGGCTGCTGGGGGGCGATGCCCAGGGCCGTCGTGTACTTGGCGAGGGCCAGCTTGCCGATCGCCGGGTAGGCGCCCAGCGCCTCGGCCGTGGCGCAGCCCGCCTCCTCGGCGGCCGCCGCGAGCAGCGCCGGGTCGATCTCCGGGCCGATCAGGTACGGCGCGAGGGCCAGCTGCTGCGAGCCGGAGGAACGCAGCTGCTCGGCGACGGAGGCGATGGAACCCTCCTGGTCCAGGGCCGCGGCCATCACCGGCACGGCCAGGCGCGCGGCGAGCAGCATGCCGGTGATCCCGGCCGCCTGCACGGCCTCGTCGCCGCCGACGGAGGCCAGGATGATGCCGTCGGCCGCCGTGGCCACGGTGAACAGCCGGGCGCGGTCGGCACGGGCCAGACCCGCCTCGGACAGGCGAACGTGCAGGGCCTCGGCGAGCAGCGGGTGCGGGCCGAGCGCGTCGGTCAGATCGGCGGCGACCCGGCTGTCCATCACGGACTGCCGGATCTGGCGCAGCAGGGCGCTGTCCGGACCGGCCAGCAGCGGGACGACCACGGCGACCGGGCCGTCGGGCTCCTTGATGCCCTCGACGCCAGCGGCGACGGCCTGCTGGTAGCGGGCCGTGCGCTCCTCGGCGGCGTGCGCGAGCACCGACCGCAGCGCGGGGAACTTGGTGTCGTCCCCGTCCAGGTATCCGATCCGCACGTCCAGGCCGGGCAGCTCGGAGCGGGCGATGCTCACGACCTCCTCGGCGAGGCTGCGGGTGGCGGCACCGGGCACGCCGGGCACCGCGAGGACGAGCGCGGGCGCGCCCTCCGGAGCCACCAGCGGTTCCGGTCGGCGGTGCCGTCCGGGCTGGCGGGGTCGCGGCATTCGTACTGGCAGGCCGGACTCGGGCCCAGTGGGGGAGCTCATGGCGTCGCATGCTACTGGCTTATTGGGCTCCCCTGTTCGGGGAGGGTGCAGGTGAGCGGTATCCGTCCTGTTTTGTCTGATGAGTTACGGCCTCGGGGCACGTGTTCCCGGCACGTGCCGGGAACATGGGACGACAAGGGGATCAATCGTCCTATGTACGGACCTCACGGTGCTTGCGCTGTGCCGACCTCCAGCATCGTCGGTTCACCCGGCAGGGTGAGCCGTCCGGCGGCGAGGTCGGTCGCCATCCGCACCGAGCCGTGCAGCGGGTCGCCCTCCGCCGGGACCTGCCGTGCGCGCGGCAGCCTGCGCGCCAACTCCTCCCGCAGCGGTACGAGGAGGGGGTCGCCCAGCTTGAACAGCCCGCCCGTGAGCGCGACCTCGGGTTCCCCGTCCGCCGGGCACACGGCCGCGGCGGAGTCGGCCATGTGCCGCGCCGCAGCCCGCAGGATGCCCGCCGCGACCGGGTCGAGCGCGGCGCACTCGGCCACCCGCGGCGCGAACGAGGCCAGCACGGCGGCCCGGTCGGTTCGTGAGTAGAGCAGACCGGGCAGCCCGCGCACCGGCCCGAACTGCTCCTCCGCGCAGGTCAGCAGCGATGCGGAGCCCTCGGTGCGGCCGTCGTGGGCACGCAGGGCCGCCTCAAGACCCGCCCGCCCGATCCAGGCGCCGCTGCCGCAGTCGCCCAGCAGATGGCCCCAGC
>NZ_JBSGDB010000662.1:0-3937 GCF_053602155.1 Streptomyces sp. NPDC004561 | reverse complement strand
GGTAGGCGTTGGCCGCCGCGTAGTTGGGCTGACCGGGGGTGCGGTGCGTGCCCGCGAGCGAGGAGAAGAGGACGAACGCCGACACGTCGCCCGCCAGCTCGTGCAGGTTCAGCACCGCGTCGGCCTTGGGGCGCAGCACCGTCTCCAGGCGCTCCGGCGTGAGCGAACCGATCACGCCGTCGTCGAGGACGCCGGCCGTGTGCACCACGGCCGTCACAGGCGTGCCGGACAGCACCTCGGCGAGGGCGTCCCGGTCGGCCACGTCGCAGGCCGCCCAGCCCACTTCGGCGCCCGCGGCGGTCAGTTCCGCCCCGAGTTCCGCCGCGCCCTCGGCGTCCGCGCCGCGCCGGCTCATCAGCAGCAGGCTGCGCACACCGTGCTCGGCGACCAGGTGCCGGGCGACGAGCCCGCCGAGGGCGCCGGACGCGCCGGTCAGGAGCACCGTGCCGGTCCCGAAGTCCGGGGTGGCCCCCGGGGCGTCGGCGGCGGCCCTGGCGAGCCGGGGCAGCAGGAGCGCGTCGCCGCGCAGTGCCGCCTGCGGCTCCTCGGAGGCGACGAGCCGGGGGACGGCCGTCGCCGCGATCCGCTCCGCGTCGGCGTGCCCCTCGGTGTCGAGGAGGACGATGCGGTCAGGGTTCTCCGACTGCGCCGACCGGACCAGGCCCCACACGGCCGCCTGCACCGGGTCGGCCTGTACAGGGTCGTCCCCGGCGGCGACCGCGCCCCGGGTCACCAGCACCAGGCGGGCGGCCCGGTCCTCGGCCAGCCACCACTGGACGAGCCGGAGCACCTCGGCGAGGACGTCCCGGACCCGTCCGGCGTCGGTGCCCGCCCCAGCCGGGCAGGGGACGACGACGGCGTCCGTGTCCGCCTGAGCCCCGGTCTCCGCCGCGGGGGCGGCGAGGAGGGCGGCGATGTCGTCGTAGGCCCGTACGGCCGGGGCGTTCGCGTCGGCCGGGGCGGCGAGCGGTGCCCACTCCACGGTGAACAGGGAGTCCCGGGAACTGGTGCGCAGTTGCTCGGACGACACCGGACGCAGCGTCAGCGACTCCACCGACACGACGGGGCGGCCCGTGCCGTCGGCGGCCTCCAGCCGTACCGTGTCCCCGCCGGCCGGGGAGAGCCGTACCCGCAGGCCGGCCGCTCCGGTTCCGTGCGGCGTGACGCGGGACCACGCGAAGGGCAGCAGGGGCCCGTCGGCGGCCGGTACGAGGCCGCCCGCGCCCAGCGCGTGCAGCGCGGAGTCGAGCAGCGCCGGGTGCACGCCGAACGCGTCCGCCTGCGCCTCGTCGGTGAGGGCGAGTTCGGCGTAGACCGCGTCGTGGCCGCGCCAGACGGCACGCAGTCCCTGGAAGAGCGGGCCGTAGCTCAGGCCGAGGTCCGCCAGGCGGTCGTAGAAGCCGGCCAGGTCCACCGGCCGGGCGTCGGCCGGGGGCCAGCTGCTCAGGTCGGTGCCGGAGGGGGCCGCGCCGGTGGCGAGGGCGCCGGTGGCGTTGCGGATCCAGGGGCCGTCCCCGGCTCGCGAGTGCACGCTCAGCGCGCGGCGGCCGGAGTCGTCCTCGGCGCCCACGAGGACTTGGAGCGCGACGCCTCCGTGCTCGGGCAGCACCAGCGGTGCCTGCAGGGTGAGCTCCTCGACCAGGTCGCAGCCGGTCTCGGCCGCGGCGTGGGCGGCCAGTTCCACGAAGGCCGTGCCCGGCAGCAGCACCGTGCCCAGGACCGCGTGGTCGGCGAGCCAGGGCTGGGTCCGCAGGGACAGCAGCCCGGTCAGCAGGTGGCCGCCGGCGTCCGGCAGCTCCAACGCCGCGCCAAGGAACGGGTGGTGGGAGGCGTCCAGCCCGGCCGCTCGTACGTCTCCGGCGGGAGCGCCAGCCTCCAGCCAGTACCGCTCGTGCTGGAACGCGTAGGTCGGGAGGTCGACGCGGCGCGCGCCCGGCAGGACGGCGTCCCAGTCGATGCCTACGCCGTGCACATGGGCCTGGGCCAGGGACAGCATCAGCCGGTGCCGGCCGCCGTCGCCGCGGCGCAGCGTCGGTACGACCGCGGCCTCCGCCCCGGCGGCCTCGATGGCGTCCTGGATGCCCGCCAACTGCACGGGGTGCGGGCTGACTTCGAGGAACACGTCGTGTCCGTCGGCAAGGGCGGCCCGGATCGCGTCGTGGAACCGCACCGTCTGCCGCATGTTGCGGTACCAGTAGCCGGAGCCGAGTTCGTCCGTGTCCAGCCTGCCGCCCGTCACCGTGGAGTAGAAGGGCACGGAGCCGGGGAGCGGGCCGATGCCGGCGAACCCCTCGCTCGCCTGTGCTTCGACGCGTTCGATCTGCGGCGAGTGCGCGGCGTAGTCGACGGCGACCCTGCGGGCCTCGACGCCCTCCTGCCGGCAGTGCGCGAGGAGTTCGTCCAGGGCGTCGGTGTCCCCGGAGACCACGACGGTCCCGGGCCCGTTCACGGCGCCGATGCCGAGGCGGCCGTCCCACCGGCCGATCAGTTCCCGCGCCTCCTCGTCCGGGAGCGTCATGGAGGCCATGCCGCCGCGGCCCTGGAGTTCGCGCACCGCGAGGCTGCGCCGCGCCACGATGCGCGCCCCGTCATCCAGGGAGACCGCCCCGGCGATCACCGCCGCGGAGACCTCGCCCTGGGAGTGCCCGACGACCGCGTCGGGGGTCACGCCGAAGGAGCGCCACACCTCGGCCAGGGCGACCGACATCGCCCACAGCACGGGCTGCAGCACGTCGACCCGGTCCTGCTCGGCATCGGACGTGCCGCGCAGCACCGCGGTCAGCGACCAGTCCACGTGCGGCGCGAGGGCGCGCTCGCAGGCGTCGATCCGGTCGCGGAAGACCTGGGTGGTGTCCAGCAGTTCGGCGGCCATGCCCACCCACTGCGACCCCTGCCCGGGGAAGACGAAAACGGTCCTGCCGCCGGTGCGCGCGGTGCCGGTCACCACGCCGGGCGGTCGGGCGCCGCCTGCGACACCGGCCAGTTGCTTCCGGAGCTCCTCGCGGGTCTCCGCGACCAGCACGGCGCGGTGTTCGAAGGCCGCCCTGGTCGTGGCCAGCGAGTAGGCCGCGTCGGCCGCCGGGACCGCCTCGCCGCCGTCGTCACTGTCGCCGTCGCTGTCGCTGTCGTCCAGGAAGGACGCGAGGCGGGCGGCCTGGGACCGCAGCGCTGCTTCGGTCCTGCCGGAGAGCACCCACGGCGCGGCCGCGCCGGGGCCGGGCGCCGGGGGCGGTTCCTCGGTCGCGGGGGCCTGCTCGATGATCGTGTGGGCGTTGGTGCCGCTGACGCCGAAGGACGACACGGCGGCCCGGCGCGGGCGGTCCGACCCGGGCCAGTCGACGGCCTCGGTCAGCAGCCGTACGTCACCGGCCGACCAGTCCACGTGGGGTGTGGGTTCGTCGACGTGCAGGGTCCGGGGAAGGACGCCGTGGCGCATCGCCATGACCATCTTGATCACACCGGCGACGCCCGCCGCGGCCTGCGTGTGACCGATGTTGGACTTCAGCGAGCCCAGCCACAGCGGCCTGTCGTCGGGGCGGCCCTGCCCGTACGTCGCGAGCAGCGCCTGCGCCTCGATCGGGTCGCCGAGCCGGGTGCCGGTGCCATGGGCCTCGACGGCGTCCACGTCGGCCGGTGTGAGCCCGGCGGAGGCCAGGGCCTGCCGGATCACCCGCTGCTGCGAAGGGCCGTTGGGCGCGGTCAGACCGTTGGACGCGCCGTCCTGGTTCACCGCGCTGCCGCGTACGACGGCCAGCACGCGGTGGCCGTTGCGCTCGGCGTCGCTGAGCCGCTCCACCAGGAGCATGCCGACGCCTTCGCCCCAGCCCGTGCCGTCGGCACCGGCCGCGAACGCCTTGCACCGGCCGTCCGGCGACAGGCCGCGCTGGCGGCTGAACTCCACGAAGACCGCCGGGCTCGCCATGACCGTGACGCCGCC
>NZ_JBSGDB010000661.1:0-3937 GCF_053602155.1 Streptomyces sp. NPDC004561 | reverse complement strand
ATACACCTACGGCTGATTACCGTCGGCGACGCCCGCGGGCCCGGCACCGGACATCGGTGCCGGGCCCGTCCGTTTCACACACCGTGTGCGCGCCGGGCACGCATATGCCCCTCGCACACGCTCCCCACGCGCCCACCAGGCGAGTTCACTCTTCATGCGCATGCAAGGGATGCGGAACAACCCGTTCGACTACGGAAAGGAGTGGACCCGTGACCGCCGACCCGGAGCATCCCGTGGTCCATGGTGAACTCGCAGAGTTACGGCGCCGCCTCGACGTGGCCTACGCCCGTGTCGAGGGCGGACTGGCGCTGCTCAGTCACCGCACCGAGGAGACCGCCAAGGAGCTGGACGAGCTGAACTCCCGGATGGTCTCGCTGGAACACGCGCGCTGGCCACTGCCCTCGCTCGCCGCGCTGACGGCGCTCGGCGCGCTCGTGGTGACGATCTGGCAGGCGCTGGCGGCTCACTAGCCCTCGGCGAGCCTGAGGTGGTGCAGCAGGAGTAACGCGGCCGCCATGTTGGCGGCCGGGACCTCCCCACGGGCGATCAGGTCGGGAACGAGTTTGAGGGGGACCCATTCCCGGCGGTCCGACTCGAAGTCGTCCACGGGGTGCCCGAGGTACTCGCCCCGGTCGGACCAGTAGATGTGGTGCCGGGCGTCGGTGAGGCCGTTGGACGGCTCCACGGTCATGAGGTGGTGCAGGGGCCCCGGCCGCCAGCCGGTCTCCTCCTCCAGTTCCCTGGCGGCCGCGCTCGCGATGTCCTCGCCGTCCTCGACGACGCCCGCGGCGAGTTCCCAGCCCCAGCTGTCGGTGATGAAGCGGTGGCGCCACAACAGGAGGACCTCGTTGGCCTCGTTGACCACCGTGGCCACGGCCACGGGCCGCAGCCGGATCAGGAAGTGGTCGAGGTGCCGGCCGTCCGGCAGCTCGACATCCGCCAGGTTGACGCTGAACCAGCGGTTTTCATACACAGTTTGTTCGTTCTGTTTCGTCCACTGCACGGTTCTGCCACCTTCCGCCGAGTAAGTGGCAATATCGCAGCAGTGACTGTGTACCCACAGGAGGCCCTACAGCGGTACGCGCAGCGCCCCGTCGATGAGTTCCGCGGCCTCGGCGGTCCCGGCCGAGCCGCAGCGCGCGAGGTGCTCGCGTACCGCGCGGAGTCTGTCGCGCAGCCGCTGGGACTCCATTCCGCGCGCCTGCTCGGCCATCTGCACGGCGGTGGCCACGGCTTTGTCGGCGTTGCCCTGACGCAGTTCGATGGTGCTGAGCATGGCCAGCCGGTGCACCCTGCCCCGGTCGTGGGCCGGGTTGTCGACGGCGGCCGCCGCGTGCTCGCGGGCGGCGGCGAGCTCCCCGAGGCTCAACAGCGCCTCGGCCACCTGCACGTTGACCAGACCGGGCTGGACGTAGCCGGTCTCGTCGGGTTCGTATCCGCGCCGGATGCGTTCGGCGGCGGTCTCCGCACGCCGGATGCAGGACAGGGCGCTGCTCGAATCGCCCAGGTGTGCGTAGGCCTTGGCCTGCATCGCGTACAGGTCGGAGGCGAGCGCCGGGGTGATGTGCCTGCCGGCGGCGCGCAGCGCGGCCTCGGCGAAGGCCACGGCCTGCCGGTACTCCCGCATGAACAGCGACTGGTTGACCAGCAGAGCTATCACGTAGGCGCCGAGTCCCCGGTCCCCGCTGGCCTTTGCGAGTCTGAGCGCCTGGTGGAAGTAGCGCTGGGCGAGCCCGTGCGCGTCCGAGTCGTAGGCGCAGATGCCGGCGATGGCGACCAACCCGCCCGTGGCCCGGTGCAGTTGGCGTCCGGTGGCGTCGGTGTAGCTGCCCCGCAGCAGCGGCGCCGCCTCGGCGTTGAGGAAGCCGACGATGCGGGTGCGGGTGGCGATGCCGCCGGCCTTGCGGTACATCTGCTCGTAGTGCGTTCGGGCCGCGCGCAGCATCGCGATGTCGGCCGCCGTGACCCGGTGCCGGCCGCCGCGGGAGACGTCGACGTCCTCGGGCGGGTTCTCCCATTCCCACACGGGCATCACGGCGGGGGTCCCGGTGACGGCGGGGGCGCCCAGCACATGCGGGCGCTGCTGCTCGTCCGACCGCCACAGGGCGGTGGCCCGCTCCACGAAGCCCGACAGCGAGCCCGCGTGCGCGGTGCCGGGCTCCCCGGGCACGCCGAGGCCGATGTCGTCCAGGGTCACGGGCCGGTGCAGCCGTGCGGCCAGCACCTCGCAGATCAGGTCGGGCACCTGGCCTCGGGGCCGCTGGCCCTTCAGCCACCGCGCCACGGCGGTGTGTTCGTACCGGAGCACGAGGCCCCGGCGCCGGCCCACCTGGTTGACGTGGGCGGCGAGTCCCGCGTGCGAGATCCCCGCCTCGTCCAGGATGGCGTCGAGCAGAGTGTTGGGCTGCATGGGATGCCCCCCGAGTGCCTGGTGCCGTCAGCGTAGTGGTTCCGCCTTCACACGGGGTGTGAACGGAGTGCCCGCATCCGGGATGTGCGCGCGCTGTTGCGGAGAGTGCCGGGCCGGTTGACTGAACTGCCTCGTAGGAGGCCCGCCAAGCCACCGGCTCCCCCTCGAAAAGCGGTGGCTTGGCGGTGGTTGCCGGTGTGTGCGGCTAACGGTGGCTGGTGGGCTGCGGGCGGGCCGTGGCGGCTCGCGCGGCGCCCCGTGTGCCCGGTCTCGGTCCCCGTTCGTTGCGGAGCACGAGGAGTGCCACGTCGTCGGCGGGTCTGCCGCCCGTGTGGTCGCGGAGCGCGGTGAAGACCGTCCGCAGGACCGTCTGGGGCGCGACCGGATGGTTCCGTACGACGTCCGCGAGCACCCTCGGCAGGGAGAAGAACCGGCCCTTGGCGTCCCTCGCGTCCTCCACGCCGTCCGTGAAGAGGACCAGCGACTCGCCCGCGAGGAGACGCCCGCGGGAGTGCGGCTCCAGGTCCGCCGGGAGCGGGAACGGGCCCAGCGGCGGCAGTGGATCCGCGTGGGTCAGGGGCTCCACGGTGGCGCCGCGGAGCAGATAGGGCCAGGGATGGCCGCAGTTGAGGCCGCGCACCTCGCCGTCCCCGCCGATCTCCAGGAGCAGGACGGTGACGAACTCCTCGGCGACCGGGTGGTCGGGCTCCCGGCCGCCGGTCGAGGGGTGTTCGGCGCGGGCCCGATCGCGCAGGTGCCGGGCCAGGGCGCGCTCCAGTCTGCGCATCACGCGGCCCAGTTCGGGCTCGTCGTGGGCGGCCTCGCGGAAGCTGCCGAGGAGGGCGGCGACGGTGCCGAGGGCGGCCAGGCCGTGACCTCGTACGTCGCCCATCACCACCCGGACGCCGTGCTCCGTGGCGATCGCCTCGTACAGGTCGCCGCCGACGCTGGCGCCCCGGTCGGCGGACAACTGGGCGGCGGCGATGTGCAGTCCGTCGAGGCGCGGTGGCACCGGCCGCAGGACGACGCTCTGCGCCGCGCGCGCCGCGCGCCGGGCGAGCCACAGCTCCCGCAGAAGGGGGCGGCGGACGTGGAATATGAGGCCCGTGCCGACGGCGAAGAACACGGCGCTGGTGACGATGCGTGCGCCGATGCCGTTCTGCTGGGCCAGCGGGCAGCCGAACTTGTAGCCGACCGCCACGGCTCCCCAGACCGTGGGCAGTACGGCTCCTCGCGCGGTGGGCGCCCGTGCCTTGATGCGGATCATGCCTCTGGTCCCCCATGAGGGTCCTGACAGAGCAGACGGACCGACCCCGAAAGGCCGGTCCGATTCTGTCGAGCGCACGGTCCGGGAAGGCCGGATCACCTCGGATGACCACCCGAATGAGTGAGGCGTCCCCGCGTCAACCTGCATTTATGCGGCCGACGGAGTGAGGAGGCGCCCCCCGGGAGGGGCGCCTCCGGCGGCGGCTAGCCCCAAGCACGGCCCCGGTCCGCTCGCCCGCCAGGGCGACGGCCGCGTCAGAT
>NZ_JBSGDB010000660.1:0-3973 GCF_053602155.1 Streptomyces sp. NPDC004561 | reverse complement strand
CCGCCTTTCCCCTTCGGGGGGGTTTTTTTTTTACACTTAAAAAAACACCCCGCCCCGCCCCACCCGTGGGTTTTTTTTAAACCAAAACAATCGACCCTCTTTCTCTTGCCCCGCCATCCGGAGCCGTCGTTCGACGCGCGCCATGGTCACGGCCACTGCCCCGTAGATGAGGGCGACCAGGATCACCAGCAGCGTCGACCTGCCGTCCGGCGGAAGTATCACGGCCGCCACGCCGGCCGCGCCGACGAAGGCCACATTGAAGAGCACGTCGTACACCGAGAAGATCCGCCCGCGAAAGCCGTCGTCGACGGATGCCTGGACGACCGTGTCGGTGGCGATCTTGGCGCCCTGGGTGATCAATCCCAGGACGAAGGCCGCTGCCAGCAGCGGCCCGGTGGCGAAGGGCAGGCCGAGCGCGGGTTCCAGGACCGTGGCCGCTGCGGAGCACACCACGATCCAGCGGCCGGGCCCCAGCCGTCCCGCTGCCCAGGGCGTCACCACGGCGGCCGCGAAGAATCCCGCACCGGACAGCGCCAGTGCCAACCCGAGCAGCCGGAGCCCCTCTTCGGCGCCGGTCGACAGGGCGTAGCGGCACAGCATGAGCAGCATGACGAGGAGCGCGCCGTAGCAGAAGCGCATCAGCGTCATCGCGGTCAGCGCCCAGACGGCCTCCCGGCGCCGCGGTGCGGCCAGGTGCCGGGAGGCGGCGATCAGGTCGCGTGCCGTGCCGGCGAGCGCGGCGCCCAGGTGTGGCTGTGCGGGCTGCCGGTCGGGGCCGAGAAGCGCGAGGGGCATGCTCAGGGAGGCGAGTCCCGCGCACAGATAAAGGAAGGCGCCCACCAGGACCACGGCGGCGTCGGAGCCCGACGACAGGAGCCGCACGGCGAAGGCGAGTCCGCCGCCGGCGGTCGCGGCGAGGGTGCCGGCCGTCGGGGACAGGGAATTGGCCAGCACCAGACGTTCGGTGTCGACCACGCGCGGCAGGGACGCGGACAGCCCGGCGAGGATGAAGCGGTTGACGGCCGTGACACAGAGCGCGGAGACGTAGAAGAGCCAGTCCGGGACGTGGCCCGCCATCAGGACGGCGGTGGCCGCGGCCAGCAGGGCGCGCAGCAGATTGCCGTGGAGGAAGACCTGGCGGCGCCGCCAGCGGTCCAGCAGGACGCCCGCGAAGGGGCCGACGAGCGAATAGGGGAGCAGCAGGACCGCCATCGCCGAGGCGATCGCGGCGGCCGAGGTCTGTTTCTCCGGTGAGAAGACGACGTAGGCGGCGAGCGCAACCTGGTAGACGCCGTCGGCGCCCTGGGACAGCAGGCGGACGTACAGCAGGCGCCGGAAATACCGCAGACGCAACAGCACGCGCAGGTCACGGACCACGGACATGAGTCACAGCTTCACATATACGGAAGGTCCCCGGGTCGGGAAACCCGGGGACCTTCACAGCCCTGGCAGGAGCGCTCTCGTGCGAGCGAGGTCTCCGGGCGCTTTAGCGCTCGACCTCGCCGCGGATGAACTTCTCGACGTTCTCGCGGGCCTCGTCGTCGAAGTACTGGACCGGCGGGGACTTCATGAAGTACGAGGAGGCGGAGAGGATCGGGCCGCCGATGCCGCGGTCCTTGGCGATCTTCGCGGCGCGCAGGGCGTCGATGATGACACCCGCGGAGTTCGGGGAGTCCCAGACCTCGAGCTTGTACTCCAGGTTCAGCGGGACGTCGCCGAAGGCACGGCCCTCGAGGCGGACGTACGCCCACTTGCGGTCGTCGAGCCAGGCCACGTAGTCGGACGGGCCGATGTGGACGTTCTTCTCGCCGAGGTCCCGGTCGGGGATCTGGGAGGTGACGGCCTGCGTCTTGGAGATCTTCTTGGACTCCAGGCGCTCGCGCTCGAGCATGTTCTTGAAGTCCATGTTGCCGCCGACGTTCAGCTGCATCGTGCGGTCCAGGATGACACCGCGGTCCTCGAACAGCTTCGCCATGACGCGGTGCGTGATGGTGGCGCCGACCTGGGACTTGATGTCGTCACCGACGATCGGCACACCGGCCTCGGTGAACTTGTCGGCCCACTCCTTGGTGCCGGCGATGAAGACCGGGAGGGCGTTGACGAAGGCGACCTTGGCGTCGATGGCGCACTGGGCGTAGAACTTCGCCGCGGCCTCGGAGCCCACGGGCAGGTAGCAGACCAGAACGTCGACCTGCTTGTCCTTCAGGATCTGGACGACGTCGACCGGCTCGGCCTCGGACTCCTCGATGGTCTGGCGGTAGTACTTGCCGAGGCCGTCGAGGGTGTGGCCGCGCTGGACGGTGACACCGGTGTTGGGCACGTCGCAGATCTTGATGGTGTTGTTCTCGGAGGCGCCGATCGCGTCCGCGAGGTCGAGGCCGACCTTCTTGGCGTCCACGTCGAACGCGGCGACGAACTCGACGTCACGCACGTGGTAGTCACCGAACTGCACGTGCATCAGGCCGGGGACCTTCGACGCCGGGTCGGCGTCCTTGTAGTACTCGACTCCCTGCACCAGCGACGCAGCGCAGTTGCCCACGCCGACGATGGCTACGCGAACCGAACCCATTCCGGTTGCTCCCTGTGTGTACGAGTGAGGCCCTTACTGGGACTCACGTGGCGGTGTCGTCGGGCGTATCCGTCCGGGGGGTGTCCCCGGGACGGGGCAGGACGCCCGTCGATCCAGTGGTGGTGTCCTGCTGAGCGGACCCCCCGGACACGGAACCCTTCAGGTCCCGTCCGGCCCGCTCGCTCTCGATGAGCTCGTTCAGCCAGCGCACTTCGCGCTCCACGGACTCCATCCCGTGGCGCTGGAGCTCAAGTGTGTAGTCGTCCAGGCGCTCCCGCGTACGCGCCAGGGAAGCGCGCATCTTCTCCAGGCGCTCCTCCAGGCGGCTGCGCCGGCCCTCCAGCACGCGCATACGCACATCGCGCGACGTCTGCCCGAAGAAGGCGAACCGTGCGGCGAAGTGCTCGTCCTCGTACGCGTCGGGACCGGTCTGCGAGAGCAGTTCCTCGAAGTGCTCCTTACCTTCCGCCGTCAACCGGTAGACGATCTTGGCGCGGCGCCCGGCGAGCGGAGCGGCGAGGGCGTCCTCGTGGGTGTTTCCGGGCTCCTCGATCAACCAGCCGTTGATGACCAGCGTCTTGAGGCAGGGGTACAGCGTCCCGTAGCTGAACGCCCGGAACACACCCAGTGACGTATTGAGTCGTTTACGAAGCTCATACCCGTGCATCGGGGACTCGCGCAGCAGGCCGAGCACGGCGAACTCGAGGATGCCGGAACGTCGGCTCATCGTCGCCTCCTCTCGGTCCTGCGGGTCCTCCCGCAGGTCTCGTGGTGCCTCTCAGCGTCTTTATCTCGCGCTGATGTATCGACTCGATACATCACGACGATAGAACGGCCGACCGCACGCGACAAGGGGGACGATGGTGAACGGGATCACATCACCGATTCGTAGCAGGCAACTTGCCTGATTTGGGATGAACTTCAGTGCTCGGCAGGTTTTGGCGGTGCGTAGTCTGTGCGGCATGCGAAGCACCGGGAACCAAGTGATGCCTGGGGAGCGTCGTCGTCCTCGGTGCAGTACGGGTGAATGCAGAACCGACCACATCCGTACTTCGGGGGGACCGGAAACCAGCCGCCGTTCCAGGCGCGCAAGGGTGCGCCTGCCCGAGGAGTAATCGTTCGATGAGCGAGCACCGTCGCAAACCGCCGCAGCCGCAGGGAGGCGGACGTGCCGCGGCCCGACGCGGCCAGCCCGGCTCGTCCCCCGGCCGCCGCGCGGCACCGCGAGGCGCCAGCGGATCGCCTGCCGACTCCTATGGATCGGGTTCCGGCTCCTATAGGTCGGGCTCCGGTGGGTCCGGCTCTTATGGGGCGAACTCTCAGGAGCCGAGATCCCAGGGTCCGGGAGACGAGGGGCGGTCGCCCGGCGGCCGCGCCGACGCCAGGCGTGCGTCCCAGAGAGCC
>NZ_JBSGDB010000659.1:0-3981 GCF_053602155.1 Streptomyces sp. NPDC004561 | reverse complement strand
CGGGAAGAGGGTCACGGCGGGCGACGGCGCAGCCCGAGGCGGTCGCCGTGTACGCGCCGGACACGGCGACCCTCACGGCCTGCGCGGCCACGCTGGAGGAGGCCGGGTGGCAGGCCGGCGAGTACACCCAGCCGCGCACGCGGGTGCGCTACCTGCTGGCCTCGCCGCGCCGGGTGTGACGTGCGTGCGAGGATCGGCGGAGCGGTGCCCGCGCCGCAGTGCGCCGTACACGAGAAGGGGAAGTCGTGAGCGAACCGTTTTCCGTCCGCGTCACCGCCCGCGGTTACGAGACCGACGTGCAGGGCCACCTCAACCAGGCGGTGTACCTCAACTACGCCGAGCACGCCCGCTGGTCGCTGCTCCAGTCGGCCGGGCTGACCCAGGCCGGACTGGTCGGGACGGGGGTGGGGCCGGTGTCGCTCGAGACGACGATCCGCTTCGTGCGCGAGCTGCTCGCCGGTGACGAGGTCGACGTGACCTGCGCCTTCGAGTGGGGCGGCGGCAAGACCTTCCGGATCCGGCAGGAGATACGCAAGGCGGACGGCACGGTGGCGGCCGAGATCACCGCGGTCGGCGGACTGCTCGACCTGAAGGAGCGCAGGCTGGTCGCCGACCCGGGGAAGGTGTTCAAGGAGCTGACGACCGACCCGTCCCTGTTCGGCCTGTGACCGCCGCCGGGCCCGCGGCCGGAAACCGGGTGCGCGGGACGGCCCCCGGCTGCCATGCTCCGGTCCCCTGCCCGCACGAGGCGTGAGACCCAGCCGGTACATCTCCGTCGACAAGTACCCACCTAGGGCCTTCGATTCGATGGCACGTCGCCCCGGGTCAGTGGCGATCATGGGTTGTGACACTCCGTGATTATGGATGTGAGTGCCCTTCTTGAGTGCACCGCCTCACTCGACGGCTACCGTCGCCTTCCATGCGCCTGGGCGCATGCCTGTCGCCTTGTAGAAGAACACCGAGAAGTTGGATGCGTCGGGGAAGCCGAGCGTGGCGGCGCAGCGGGCTGCGGTGAGGCGGTCGTGCGCGAGGAGCCGTTTGGCTTCCAGGATGATCCGGTCGACGATGTATGCCTTCGCGGTGCGGCCTGTGGCCTGCTGCACCGCTCGTGAGAGGGTGCGGGGCGCGTATCCCAGAGCACGGGCGTAGTAGCTGGCGTCGTGGTGGTTACGGAAGTGCGTCTCGACGCTGGAGCGGAACAACCGGAACACCGGATGTGTGAACCGTGCTTCGGCGTGCGGGGGCCGCAGCCGGGCGATGAGCGCGGAAAGCAGGATTTCGGGCAGCTCCGTGGAGAAGTCCTCGGGTGGGGCGGATGCTTCGAGGAGGAGATGGTTGCGCGCGGTGTCGACGAACAGCCAGTCGGCGTCGGGGATGCTCCAGTGCGCGGCCAGGTCCGGGGAGGCGGCGAGCTGCCGGGTGGCGTGGGTGACCGGCGCTGTCGGCACGAACAATACGAGGTGCCCCGCCACATCGCCGATGTCGTCCCACCGGTGCACCGCTCCGGGTGGAATCCACACCGCGGACCGCTCCGTGAGCGGGTGGTGGAGGAAGTCCACCGTGACCGAGCCGTGTCCGGCGTCGATGACGGCGAGGACGTGGAAGTCGGCGCGCTGGGTGCCGCCGTCGTTCAGCTCGCGAAGGCGGTCGAACGTCATGGTCTCGACCGCGGCGGCGCGGCGCCCTGCGGGCTGGTAGGTCATCTGCCGAATCACGGTCACGTGTCCAGTTTTCACCATCGGGCGACCAGTCACGCCGATGCCCCGTCCGGGTGCAGAACTTTCAATGAAGTCACAGGGCAATCGCTTAGAACACTGATTGGGGAACAGCCACCATGAGCATGACGCAGCAGACGCTTGTGCCCGTTTACGACCACCGGCCGGGGACCGGACCGACCCTGGTGTTCCTGCACTACTGGGGTGGTTCCGCCCGTACCTGGGACCTCGTCGTCGACCGCCTCGCGGGCCGTGACGTGCTCACGGTCGACTTCCGCGGGTGGAGCCGGTCGAGCGCTCTGCCCGGCCCCTACACGCTCGGTCAGTTCGCCGACGACACGCTCGCCGTGCTCGCCGACGCGGGGGTCACCGACTACGTCCTGGTGGGGCATTCGATGGGGGGCAAGGTCGCACAGCTGGTCGCGGCCATCCGGCCCGCCGGCCTGCGTGGCATCGTCCTCGTCGGCTCCGGCCCGGCGAAGCCCGCCGCACAGATCACCCCCGAGTACCAGGAAGCCCTGTCGCACGCTTACGACTCCGCCGATTCCGTAACCGGGGCACGGGACCACATCCTCACCGCCACCGAGCTGCCCGCATCGGTCAAGGCGCAGATCGTGACCGATTCGCGGACCGTCACCGACGCCGCCCGCACCGAGTGGCCGCTGCGCGGCATCGCGCAGGACATCACCGAGCACACGCGCATGGTCAGCGTTCCCGCCCTCGTCGTCGCCGGAGAGAACGATCAGGTCGAACCCGTCGACGTGCTCCGCGACAACCTGGTGCCCTACCTCTCCCAGGCCGACTTCGTGGTGGTCCCGCACACCGGTCACCTGATCCCGCTGGAAGCCCCGGCCGACCTTGTCGAGGCCATCACGGCCTTCGCACCAGGAGATCCCGAACCGGGACTGGAAATGGGGCACGGCAACGGCCCGGCAGCGGCTCGTCCACCGTCTCGGAATCGTCAGCCAGATGACCACTGACGGCAGTGAGCTCCACGGACTGGGACAACTCGCCGCGGCCGTCAAGGGAGCCATGCTCACTCGATGGCCCGCGCTTCAACCACTGCCCCTGCAAAGGCCGTAAGGCGTCAGCCCGCAACCTGGCCTACGACGTGGTCTCGAACCACACGCCATAGAGTTGCGACGCTCTGTGATCACTGGGGAGACCTGTGCCCGCGCTGCCCTCATGGCTGACCGAACCCCTCTGGGATCAATTCGCGGTCCTGCTGCCCGAGCGGCCGGAGTTCCACCCGGGCCATCCGCTCGGCTGCCACCGCCGGCGCATCAGCGACCGGGTCATCTTCAACAAGCTGCTGCAGCTGCTGCGCTTCGGCTGTTCTTACGAGGCGATCGCCGACACGACGTGCTCGGCCACCACGATCCGCAGCCGCCGCGACGAGTGGATACGACAGGGCGTCTTCATGCCGCGGCAGCTGCCGCCGCGGCGCCGGCACACCCACCACGCCCTCGACGACGCGGGCGAGCAGGCCGAGCTGTTCGCCAACCTCATGGCGTGGCCGGGTCCTTGCGGGTCGGCACCGGCAGCTGGTTGAAGCCGTAGTACACGGCGAGCAGACCGTGCGCGGCCAGGGTCAGCGGCGCGGAGACGAAGGCCAGGCCCACGGTCAGCGGATAACCCAGGGAGCCGAGGGCGAACCGGGCGCGGGTCGTCCGGGCGGCCACCGTGTCCACGCGGGCGTCGAAGAGGTGGCCGGTGCGGGTGAGGTGCCACCACAGGGCCTGGAAGGTGAGGGCCATCGCGACCATCACCAGGCTGTACACGGCGGCGGCTGCGTGCGAGGCGTGGCCCCCCTCGCGCAGGTACTCCGCGAGCAGCGCCGTCGGCCAGGGCACCACGGCCACCACCATCAGGACCAGCAGGTTCAGGAACATCAGCGTCCGGTCGACGCGGGCGACGAAGCTGAACAGCTGGTGGTGGTTGACCCACATGATGCCGATGACCAGGAAGCTCACCACATAGGCGGCGTACGAGGGCCACTGCGTGCCGAGCGCCTGCCACAGATCGCCGTGCTCACCCGCCTTGGGCACCTTGATGTCCAGGACGAGCAGGGTGATGGCGATGGCGAACACCCCGTCGGAGAAGGCCTCGACACGGCCGGACTCGTTCATGCGCCCAAGACTGCCTTACGCGGTGGCGCGGGGTACGGCGGTTTGAAGACTTCTTCAAGCCATCACATGGAGAGGACGACAAATCAACAGCGAGAGTCGCCCGGACCAAGAAAAATGAACAGGCAGGACTCATGGCG
>NZ_JBSGDB010000658.1:0-3983 GCF_053602155.1 Streptomyces sp. NPDC004561 | reverse complement strand
CACGGCGAGGGCCACGATGACCGTGCCGGAGCGTGCCAGCCCGACCGAGCGCTCCACGACGGCCTCCGGGTCGGTCACCACGGCGCCGTCCCGGCCGCGCGGCACCAACGTGCCCTCGTCGGTGTACGCGCGGTCCGCGAACGCCTCCGTCACGGCCGGCAGGCCCGCCTTCCCGGCCAGCTCCAGCAGACGCGAGCCGGGCAGGCCCAGCACCGGCAGCGAGGCGTCGGCCAGGAGCACGCCGTCGATCACCGCACGGGCCTGCTCCTCGTCGTGCACGACCCGGTTGTACAGCGCGCCGTGCGGCTTGACGTACGCCACCCGCGCGCCGGCGGCCCGCGCGAACACCTGGAGCGCCCCGATCTGGTAGGCCACCTCGGCCGCCAGTTCGGCGGGCGGCACGTCCATCGCGCGCCGCCCGAACCCGGCGAGGTCCCGGTACGAGACCTGCGCGCCGATCGTCACCCCGCGCCCGGCCGCCAGCTCGCACACCCGGCGCATGGTCGCGGCGTCCCCGGCGTGGAATCCGCAGGCCACGTTGGCGCTGGTGACGACGGACAGCAGCTGCTCGTCCTCGGTGAGCCGCCAGCGGCCGAAGCCCTCGCCCAGGTCGGCGTTCAGATCGATCGTGGTCATGGTCGTTCCGTGTCTCCGGTTCTCGTGTCGGGTGGGAGGGCCGGCTGGCGTCAGCAGATGCCGGCCAGCCGGTACTGCTCGTCGCGGGCGTCGGTCAGGAACATCTGGCCCGGCGCGTGGGTGATGGCGAACGGCGGCCGGGAGGCCATCACGGCCGCCTGCGGGGTCACTCCGCAGGCCCAGAACACCGGGATGTCGCCGTCGTCAGCGGCCACCGGGTCGCCGAAGTCCGGCCGGTCCAGGTCCGCGATGCCGAGGGTCGCCGGGTCCCCGCAGTGCACGGGACCGCCGTGCACGGCAGGCAGCAGGCTGCTCTCCCGGATCGCGGCGCCGAGGTGCTCGGGCGGCACCGGCCGCATGGAGACGACCATCGGCCCCCGCAGCCGGCCCGCCGCGCGGCACTGGCGCCCGGTGACGTACATCGGCACGTTGCGGCCCTGCTCCACGTGCCGGATCGGCACGCCCGCCCCGGCCAGCGCCCACTCGAAGGTGAAGCTGCACCCGAGCAGGAACGACACCAGGTCCCCCCGCCAGTGGGCGCGTACGTCCGTGGGCTCCTCGACCAGCTCGCCGTCCTGCCACACCCGGTAGCGCGGCAGGTCGGTGCGCAGATCGGCGCCCTCGGCGAGGACCGTCGTCGTGGAGCCGGCGTCGGTCACGTCGAGCACCGGGCACGGCTTGGGGTTGCGCTGGCAGAACAGCAGCATGTCGTAGGCCCAGTCGGCCGGCACCGAGATCAGGTTGGCCTGAGTGTGACCGGCCGCGACCCCGGCCGTGGGACCGGCGAGACCGTCCCGGAACCGGGCCCGCGCGGTTTTCGGGCTCCACGCGCGCGCGTGCCCGTCGGCCGTGGTGACGGGCCGGTCCTCGGTGCGCTGCACCCGCCTCACGCCAGCTCCTTCCCGCGCGTCTCGGGCAGCCCGAGCAGCGCCAGCGCCGCGAGCCCGTAGCCGATCGCGCCGAAGACCAGCGCGCCGCCCACGCCCCAGCTGTCCGCCAGGAAGCCCACCAGGGTCGGGAACACCGCGCCCACCGCGCGGCCCGTGTTGTACGTGAAGCCCTGCCCGGTGCCGCGCACGGCGGTCGGATACAGCTCGCTCAGGTAGGAGCCGAAGCCGCTGAAGATGGCCGACATGCAGAAGCCGAGCGGGAAACCGAGCACCAGGAGGAGGGTGTTGGCGCCCTGCGGGATGTTCGCGTAGGCGAGCACGCACAGGGCCGACAGCAGCGCGAACAGCCAGATGTTGGCGCGCCGGCCGAGCCGGTCGGTGAGGTGGCCGCCGGTCAGGTAGCCGAGGAAGGCGCCGGAGATCAGGAAGGCCAGATAGCCGCCGGTGCCGACGACCGACAGACCGCGCTCGGACTTCAGGTACGTCGGCACCCAGGTCGCCAGCGTGTAGTAGCCGCCCTGCACGCCCGTGGACAGCAGGCTCGCGAAGAGCGTGGTGCGCAGCAGTCCGGGGGCGCCGTCGCGGCCCGGGCGGAAGATCGCCGCGAACGAGCCGCGGCCCGGGTCCCGTTCGCGGGCCGCCGTCGCCGTGGGGGCGTCGTGCACCCGGCGGCGCACCCACACCACGAGCAGCGCGGGCAGCGCCCCGGTCCAGAACATCACCCGCCAGGCCAGGTCCTCGCCGACGAAGGAGAAGACCACCGTGTAGACGACCGCGGCCAGCGCCCAGCCGACCGCCCAGGAACTCTGGACCGCGCCGAGCGTACGGCCCCGGTGCCGCGCGGAGGCGTACTCGGCGACCAGGATCGCCCCGACCGCCCACTCGCCGCCGAAGCCGAGGCCCTGGAGCGCCCGGAAGACCAGCAGCGTCTCGAAGGAGGGCGCGAAGCCGCACGCCACGGTGAAGACCGCGTAGGTGATCACCGTGATCATCAGGGCCCGGACGCGGCCCACCCGGTCGGCGAGCACGCCCGCCACGGCGCCGCCGACCGCGGAGACCACCAGGGTGACGGTGGTGAACAGACCGGTCTCGCCGCTGGTCAGGCCGAAGTACGCTGAGAGCGCCACCATCGTCAGCGGCAGCGTGAAGTAGTCGTAGGAATCCAGGGCATATCCACCGAAAGCACCGGCGAACGCACGCCGGCCGCGCGGGCTGAGGGCGCGCAGCCAGCCGAACGCGGCGTCGTCGACGGCGTGTTCACCCGGCGGTGTGGAGGCGGTGGTGCGCGGTGGCGGAGTCGTGCTCATGGGCACCTCGCAGAGAGGACGGAGGGTGCGGGAGTCGAGCAGTGCCGTGCGGAAGCGGAGCGGCCTCGGGTGAGGCCGTGCCGTGCGGAGCACCGTAGAGGATCGTTCAACGATCCTTCAATACCCCCGTTGTCTCGTCCCGGTGTCTGCGATTGAATTCCGGGCATGGCGGAGCAACTGGCTGGACTGGCCGACGACCGCGCCCTCCTGGGGCGCACGAGCACGGCCGAGAGGGTTTCGGACATCCTCAGGAGCCGCATCGCCGACGGGTACTTCCCGCCCGGCACCCGGCTGTCCGAGGACAGCATCGGCGGGGCGCTCGGCGTCTCCCGCAACACCCTGCGCGAGGCGTTCCGGCTGCTCACCCACGAACGCCTGCTGGTCCACGAGCTCAACCGGGGCGTGTTCGTCCGGGTCCTGACCGTCGAGGACGTCGAGGACATCTACCGCACGCGCTCCCTCGTCGAGTGCGCCGTCGTCCGGGGGCTGGGCGAGCCGCCGTACCCCTTGCAGGGGCTGGCCGCCGCGGTCGCCGAGGGCGAGACGGCCGCCGCCGAGAATGACTGGAAAGTGATGGGTACGGCCAACATCCACTTCCATCAGGAACTCGTCGCCCTCGCCGGCAGCGAGCGCACCGACGAACTGATGCGCAGCGTCTTCGCCGAACTGCGGCTCGCCTTCCACGTCGTGGACGACCCGCGCCGGCTGCACGAGCCCTACCTCGCCCGCAACCGCCAGATCCTGCGCGCGCTGCAGGCCGGGGAGCGGTCCGGAGCGGAGACGCTCCTGGAGACCTACCTCGCGGACTCCCTGGAACGGGTGGTGGAGGTGTACCGGCGCCGGGTCGGCGGGGAAAGCGCCCAATAGGCGAGGAAAGGGCCCAATAAGGGGCGCGGGGAACCGCATAAGGGGCGCGGGCACAGCGCGACCGGCCACGACGCGGCCGCACCGGAAGAACCGCCTCACCGTCCCCCGGCCAAACCGGCGGAGCCACGCGTTTGGGTCGATGTCAGACCGAGGACCTAGTCTGTGCACCGTGACTTCGCCTGCATCGACGGACAGCGTTCCGCCCCAGCTCAGCGCGGGGCCGCGCCCGGCACCGGGCCCGGCCGCCGACGAGGGGCTGGCGCGTCGGCTGCGCGCGCTCGCG
>NZ_JBSGDB010000657.1:0-3983 GCF_053602155.1 Streptomyces sp. NPDC004561 | reverse complement strand
GCTCATTCAGGCCGCGCGCGAGGCCGCGGAAGGGACCCCGGGCACCGACCGGAGCCCGGGCGTGTAGGCCGCGTTCATCACGCTGCCGAGCAGCGCGATGCCGATGCCGGCGCCGAGCTGGTACGACGTCTCGCCGATCGCCGCCGCGCCGCCGGCCCGGTCGACCGGGGCCTCGCTGAGCATCGACTCGTAGGCGCCGAAGAGCGTGGTCTCCAGGCCGAAGCCGAGCAGCACGAAGCCGGAGAGCAGCAGCGCCGGGTCGTCGGTGGCGCCCATCGCCGTCAGGGTCAGCACCGCGGCCGCCGTCAGGCCGAAGCCGAAGCAGACCATCCGGCGCGGCCCGAACCGGCGCAGCATCCGGGCGCCCGCGAGGCCCGCCGCCATCGCCGCGACGGTCAGCGGCAGCAGCCTGAGGCCGGTCGCCAGCGGCGACAGGCCGAGCACCAGTTGCAGGTACTGCGCGGCGATCAGCTCCAGGCCGACCAGCGCGAGCATCGCCAGCACGATGCAGCCCACCGAGGTGGTGAACGCGGGCCTGCGGAACATGCGCAGGTCCACCAGGGGATGCGACAGCCGCCGCTGGCGCCGTACGAAGAAGAACAGGAGGACCGCACCGGCCAGCAGCGGCAGCACGGTGCAGGGGCCCGCCGGGTCCTCTCCGCCGCCGAGCCGCTTCACGCCGAGGACGAGACCGAACAGGCCGGCCGCCCCCATCAGCGCGCCGGCCACGTCCCAGGGGCCGTTGCGGTCGCCCCGGGACTCGGGCAGCAGGATCCGGCCGACCGGCAGGCTGACCAGCATCAGGGGGATGTTGACGAGGAAGACCGCGCCCCACCAGAAGTGCTCCAGCAGGAAGCCGCCGAGCAGCGGCCCGACCGCCGCGCCGACCGCGGCGACCGCGCTCCAGATGCCGATGGCGAGCGCGCGCTCGCGCCGGTCGGGGAAGACCTGACGGAGGATCGACAGCGTGGCGGGCATGATCATGGCGCCGCCGACGCCGAGCAGGGCGCGGGCGAGAATGAGCATCTCGGCCGTCTGCGCGAACGCGGCCACGGCGGAGGCGACGCCGAAGAGGCCGTAGCCGAGCAGCAGGATGCGCCTGCGGCCGACCCGGTCGCCGAGGCTGCCGAAGAGGATCAGCAGCGAGGCGCAGACCAGCGGGTAGACGTCGACGATCCACAGCAGTTCGACGGCGCCGGGCCTGAGGTCCTCGGTGACCGCGGGGACCGCCACGTGCAGCACGGTCGCGTCGAGGGCGACGAGCAGCAGGCTGACGCAGAGGACGACGAGGACGACCCAGCGGTTGGCACCGGCCCCGGCCGCCCGACGGCACGGCCGTGCGGCAGCCGTGGTCGTCCCGGACATGTACGTACCTCCCAGATGCTCCCTCGTGCGGTGCGGACGGACGGGGTGGGGACTCCCCTGTCGTACGGCCGGAGAGGAGCGGTGTCCCCGGCCCGCGCGAAACCCACGGAGGTGACTTGTCAGCGTACGCGAGTTCGCCCCGCGGACACGTGGCGGACATCTCACACGGATGACGAACCCGTGTGGCGTACACCACGCCTTCCCCTCTTGACCACGGCCCGGCGGTCGGTCCGGTTCACGGGCCGGTCGATAATCTGGCCTGTGACCGATCTTGAGACGCGCGCGGCCCCACCCCACGCGCCCCTCCTTCGCCGGGCCGTCCCGGCCCTCCTGGGCTATGCGGCGGTCCGCGCCCTGGGGCTCGTCGTGCTGGCGCTGTGGAGTGCCGCGCGCGACAGGAGCGCCCACAAACTGCTGACCGCGCGATGGGACTCGCTCTGGTACACGCGGACGGCCGAGCTCGGTTACGGCTACCAGGTGCGACTGCCGAACGGGGACCTCCACTCCAACCTGGCGTTCTTCCCGCTGCTGCCGTGGCTGGAGCGGTGGCTGCACGCGATCACCCCGCTGTCGTACGCGGACGCGGGTTTCGCCGTGAGCCTCCTGGCCTCGCTCGCCGCGGCGGCCGGGATCTTCGCGGTCGCCGAACACGTCCACGGCTCCCGGGTGGGCGTCTGCGCCGTGCTCGTCTGGGCGGTGCTGCCGGTCGGGATCGTGCAGTCGATGGCCTACAGCGAGTCGCTGTTCACCGCGCTCGCCGCCTGGTCGCTGTACGCGGTGCTGACCGGGCGGTGGATCAGCGCCGGCGTGCTGGCGGCGCTGGCGGGACTGACCCGGCCCGTGGGGGCGGCGGTGGTCGCGGCGGTGTGGGTCGCGGGCGTGATCTCGTTCGGACGGGACCGAAGCGCGTCGCGCACGGACGGCGCGCACGCCACGACACGCGCCCCGTCCCCGGCGCGGGACGCCCCGCCGTGGCGCCGCGTCCTCGGCATGGTGATCGCTCCGCTCGGGGCCGCCGGCTATGTCCTCTGGGTGGGGCACCGCACCGGCAAGGGCCCGCTCGGCTACCTGGACGTGCAGGCCGGATGGCGCAACGGCTTCGACGGCGGCTACGCCTTCGGGCGCTTCGTGGCCGACAAGTTCGCGTCATTTCCGTCCGCCCTCGCGGGCGTCGGTCTGATCATCGGGGTGGGCCTGCTGATCTGGCTGTACGTCACCTGTGTGCGCCGGGACGAGCCGCTCGCGCTCTTGGTGTACACAGGTGTCGTCCTCGTACTCGCCCTGTGCGCGTCAAGCTACTTCGGCTCCAAGCCCCGGCTGCTGGTTCCGGCCTTCCCGGTGCTGTTCCCGCTCGCCTGCGCCCTCGCCCGGCTGCGGACCTCCCGATCCGCCCTGGTCACGGCGGGGTTGGCGGTCGCCTCGGCGGTCTACGGCGCGTTCTGGCTGAACGGTTCCGGCCCACCATGATCGGCTCAAGCGGGCGATGACGCTCCGGAGAATTCCGCCCCAGGGCCGGGTTAACGCATTCATAAGCGCTATATAAACAACGCCCGGCATGATCAAAGGAATTGCGGGCACTGGCCTCACAGGATTGCGGAATGCCTGGAATTAGGACCGCGCTTGAGACGTTTCCCACATCACATCGTCATCACAAAGCCCCTGTTTCGACCGGGAACACAGCTCACTCGCTGTAACGTCGATTGGGTGCGTACCGAACGAAACCTCACCCGGCGTCTGGACCGGGTGTTCGCCAGACTCGACCGTGAGCCGGAACGACCGGCTCACATCGACGTGCCGAGGATGAGCCGGCACCGGGTCGTTCTGTTCACCGCGACCCTGGCTTTCTACCTGGCGATCGTGTGGGCCGTGGTGATCACCTCCTGGCTGGTCCGGCTCGACTGGCAGGTCATGTTCTTCCGGCCGTACCAGCAGTGGCCGCAGATCCACGCCTTCCTCGACTACTACGTGGTGCTCGGCCAGCGCGGCCCCACCGCGGTGATGGTCGCGGCCTGGCTCGGCTGGCGCTCCTGGCGGCAGCACACGCTCCGCCCGCTGCTGACCCTGGCCGCCTCCCTGCTGCTGCTGAACATCACGGTCGGCGCCGCCAAGTACGGCATGGGGCGGCTCGGTCCGCACTACGCGACCGTGATCGGCTCGAACGAGATGGGCCTGGGCGGCGATATATTTCCCAGCGGCCACACCGCCAACGCGGTGGTCACCTGGGGCATCCTGGCGTATCTGGCCTCGACCCCGAGAGCGCGCCGCTGGCTGTCGGCGCTGTCGGCGGTCACCTCCCTCGGCGTCGGCCTCACCACCGTCTACCTCGGTACGCACTGGCTGAGCGACGTGCTGCTGGGCTGGGCCGCGGGTCTGCTGATCCTGCTCGCCCTGCCGTGGTGCGAGCCGCTGATCGCCAGGACCGAGGTCTGGCTCCTCGATCTGCGTGACCGCTGGCGCGCCCGCCTCAGCCGGCCCGTCCCGGAACCGGCCGTCCCGGTCACGCCGGTGGTGCTCATGCCACGCGGCATGGCGGCCGAGCAGCCCACGCCGGTCCGCGAGCCGGTCTCCTCGACGCGCGCCTCCCGGGGTCTGGTGCACCTGGCCCCCGGGCCGCACAC
>NZ_JBSGDB010000656.1:0-3989 GCF_053602155.1 Streptomyces sp. NPDC004561 | reverse complement strand
GCACCTGGGACGCGGAGGCGTTCCGGGTCCGGGAGGCGCGCTAGGCCCTGTCCAGGCGGGCGGGGGCCTGAGCATCCGGCCGCACGCCGGAGAGCGACGTCGGCCCCCGCCGCCCGACAGGTTCCCGGAACGTGCCCCGGCCGCTCCCCTCGTACGGGTGCTCTTGCGCGACGGGCCGTCCGGCGGGGGGTGCGACGCCGTTTCCCGGGGGACACTGTCCCTAGGCCCGTCCTGTCCGGGAGGTTGCCATGCGGCTGCTGTCCACCAGCTCCGGCCCGGTGGTGCGAAGTCCCGACCACCATCCGCTGTTCGCCCGTTACTACGCCCGGATCAGCGTGGGCGCCGAGACCCGGCTCGGCATGGCCGGGATACGTGAGCGGCTGCTCGCCGGGCTGTCCGGGCGGGTGATCGAGATCGGCGCGGGCAACGGGCTGAACTTCGCGCACTATCCGGGCACGGTCGCCGAGGTCGTCGCCATCGAACCGGAGCCGCTGCTGCGGCAGTTGGCGCTGGAGTCGGCGCTGCGCGCCCAGGTGCCGGTCGACGTGGTGCCCGGCGCGGCGGAGGCGCTGCCCGTCAAGAGCGAGGCCTTCGACGCGGCCGTGCTCTCGCTGGTGCTGTGCAGCGTGCGGGACGTGACGCGGGCGCTGGGCGAGGTGCGGCGGGTGCTGAGGCCCGGGGCGCAGGTGCGGTTCTTTGAACACGGGCGGGGCGGCGGACGGGTGATGACGCTGACTCAGCGCGCGCTGGACCGGACGCTGTGGCCCGCGCTGTTCGGCGGCTGCCACGTGGCCCGGGACCCGGTGGCAGCGCTGCGCGCCGCGGGGTTCGAACTCGGGCCGCACCGGCGGCTGCTGCTGCCGGAGCGCCCGACGCTGCCGACCTCGTACTGCGCGCTGGGCACCGCCTGGCGGCCGGAGGAGCCGGTCGCGCGCTGATTCACAGGCTCCAGCGGCGCAGCTCCCGGGCGATGTCGTCGACGCTCGCCGCGCCGTCCTTCACCAGCCGGGCGAGGTCCCGGACCTGTTCGGGCGAGGTGACGACCTTCGCCCCACTGGCGACCAGGTAGGCGTAGGCGACCGCCGAGGCGAACAGCGCGTTGGAGCGCTCCAGCGCCGGCACATGGATGAGCAGCTGGAGCAGCGACGCGGCGCGGGCCTGCGGGCTGTCGTAGACGGGGACGCCGAATATCTCGGCCCGGTGCCTGGCGACGGCGGCGATCAGCGCGCCCCAGTCGGTGACCTGTGGGTCTCCGGGGGTCTTCTGTTCGGCGAGCATGAGCAGCCAGGCGAGGTCGATGCTGAGTTCGTTCGAGGGATCGGTCAAGGGATCAGCTGCGGCCTTCGCCCGGATCGGTGCCGCGCGCGTCGGTGAGCTCCTCGGCGAACACGGACTCGTACTGCTTCATGAAGTCGGCGGCGGCCTCGACGAACGTACGGCCCACCTCACCGGTGTCCTGTCTGACCAGCTCCTCGATGTAGCGGTTGACGCTCATCCCGCGGGCCAGGGCGCGTTCGCGCGCCGCACGGGCGGTGCCCTCGTCCACGCGCACGTTCAGCTGGGTCTTCGCCATGTCTCGACGCTAGCGCCGAAGCGCTAGCGGGACAAGGCCACACGAGGGCCGCGGCGCGGCGTGGCGTACACCCGGACGGGTGGAGGCACCCAGGTGGAGGGTGGCCCTTACACCCGTCTGCTTCGTCGACCCCGCGGTGGATTCCCGGTGTGGGCCCGGTCACATTAGGCTCGCCCGGGACGGAAAGTACCGGTGACCTGGAGGCCGTCTTGTCCACATCTGCCGCTGAACAGCACGCCCCGGGCCGCGCGCCCGGCGAGGGGACCGCGGCCCGCGCCCGGGCGCTGACCAAGGCCTACGGCTCGGGCGAGACGGCCGTGCTCGCCCTGGACTCGGTGGACGTGGACATCGCTCGGGGCCGGTTCACCGCCGTGATGGGGCCCTCGGGGTCCGGAAAGTCCACGCTCATGCACTGTCTGGCGGGGCTCGACACGGTCTCGGCCGGCCAGGTCTGGCTGGGCGACACCGAGATCACGGGGCTGAAGGACCGGGAGCTGACCCGGCTGCGGCGGGACAGGATCGGGTTCATGTTCCAGTCCTTCAACCTCATCCCGACGCTGACCGCGGCCGAGAACATCACCCTCCCGATGGACATCGCGGGCCGCAAGCCCGACGAGAACTGGCTGGACCAGGTCATCGACACGCTCGGGCTGCGGGAGCGGCTGAAGCACCGGCCCGCGCAGCTCTCCGGCGGCCAGCAGCAGCGGGTCGCCTGCGCGCGGGCGCTGGCCTCCCGGCCCGAGCTGATCTTCGCCGACGAGCCGACCGGGAACCTCGACTCGCGGGCCGGCCTGGAGGTGCTGGGCTTCCTGCGGGGCGCCGTGGACGATCTCGGGCAGACCGTCGTCATGGTCACGCACGACCCGGGCGCCGCCGCCCATGCCGACCTGGTGCTCTTCCTGGCCGACGGGCGGATCGTGGACGAGATGGCCCGGCCGACGGCGGACGCGGTCCTGGAGCGGATGAAACGTTTCGACGCGGTCCGGGGCCTGATCGGCGAGCCCGGCACCCCGCAGGAGGACTGACCCGGTGCTGAAGGCGACCCTGAGAAGCTTCCTCGCGCACAAAGGCCGGCTCGCCCTGTCCGCCCTGGCCGTGGTCCTTTCCGTGGCCTTCGTCGCGGGCAGCCTGATCTTCTCCGACACCGTCACCCGGACCTTCGACCGGCTGTTCGCCTCCACCACCGCCGATGTGACGGTCGAGCCGAAGCAGGGCCTGATGTCGGCGCGGACGAGCGGCGCGGTGCAGACCCTGCCCGCCGCGCTGCGGGACCGCGTGGCGAAGGTCGACGGGGTCGCGGCGGCCCAGGCCGACGTGCAGGTGGAGAACATCGTGGTGGTCGACGGCCACAACAGGTCCGTCGGCCCGACCACCGGCGCGCCCACCCTCGCCAGCGCCTGGTACGCCACCCGGCGCAGCCCGGTGAGGCTGACCTCCGGGCACGCTCCCCGGGGCGCGGGCGAGGCGCTGCTCGACGCCGACACCGCCGGCAAGAAGCACGTACGGATCGGTGACACGCTGACCGTCCAGGCCCAGCCCGGCTCGTTCCGGGTCCGGGTCGCCGGGATCGCGACGTTCACCACGACCAACCCGGGCGCCGCCCAGATCTTCCTCGACCCGGCGGTGGCCGGCCGTGAGCTGCTCGGCTCGCCCGCACGGGCGACCGGCATCTCGGTGGACGCGGCCAAGGGGGTGTCCGACACGGTGCTCAAGCACCGGATCGGCGCGGCGATCGGCACCGGAACCTACGACCTGAAGACCGCGAACGAGCACGCCAAGTCGGCGGCGGCCAACCTCGGCGGCTTCCTGGACGTGATCAAGTACGTGATGCTGGGATTCGCCGGCGTCGCGCTGCTCGTGGGCGTGTTCCTGATCGTCAACACCTTCTCCATGCTGATCGCCCAGCGCACCCGGGAGCTGGGCCTGCTGCGGGCGCTCGGCGCCGACCGGCGGCAGGTGCGGCGGTCGGTGCTGACGGAGGCGCTGCTGCTGGGGCTGGTCGGCTCGACGCTCGGTCTCGCCGCCGGGATCGGGCTGGCGTTCGGCCTGATCCGGCTGATCAGCGCGTTCGGGATGAACCTGAAGGCCACGGAGATGGTGATCGGCTGGAGCACGCCCGTCGCCGCGTACGTCGTCGGTGTCGGCGTCACCTTCGTGGCCGCCTATCTGCCGGCCCGGCGGGCGGCGACCGTCTCCCCGATGGCGGCGCTCGCGGACGCCGAGGTCGCCGGGGTGGGCAAGCCGTTGAGGGTCCGGGCGATCGTCGGCTCGGCGGTCGGCGCGGCGGGTGCGGTCGCGCTGGCCGGTTGCGCGGCGGCCACGAAGATCGCGCCGGCCGCCGCGCTGCTGGGCCTCGGCGACCTTGACGTGGTCCACGCCGTAGACGCCGATCTCGGGCGCGTTGATGTTCTCGAAC
>NZ_JBSGDB010000655.1:0-3992 GCF_053602155.1 Streptomyces sp. NPDC004561 | reverse complement strand
CGGTGGTCAGCGCAGTCACCTTCGCCATCTTCTTCCTGGTCCCCCGCCTAGGCACCCCGCTGGGCCACGCCGGCGCCACGGCCGCGCTGCTCGCACTGGCCACCGGGGCCGCGTGCTGTGCCGCCTGGGCGACGCCCGTACCGGCGCTGCGGCTGGGGCTGCGGACGCTGGCCGCGGGAATCGCCCTGACGGGGGCCGCGCTGGGGTCGGCCGCCGGTTGCGCGGCCAGTGCGGTGGTCCTGCTGGGTTCGCTGGCGGCGGGCCGGGGCCCTCGCCGGGGCGCGTGGCTCGCCGCCCTGGCCGCGGTCGCGGTCCTGGTCGCGGGCACGGTCTGGGCGGCCGCCGCCGACGCGCTGCCCGGCGGTCCCGCCGGGGCGCTGCAAAGCCTGCTGACGCCGCGCCGGGTCGGGCTGTGGCAGGACGCCCTGCGGCTGGCGGGGCGGGAGAGCGGGCTGGGGGTGGGCCCCGACCGGTTCGGCGAGCTGAGTTCGACGGCCCCGCAGCTGCCGCTGTCCGACGGCAAGCCCCACTCGGCGCCGCTGCAACTGGCGGCGGAGCAGGGGATCGTCGGGGTGGTCCTGCTCGTCGCCGCGTTCTGCTGGGTGCTGCACGCGCTGTGGCGCACCCCCCGCTCCACGCCGGTCGCCCTCACCGCGGCCACGGCCCTGACGGCGCTGGCCGCCCTCGCGACGGTGGGCGACGCGCTGAGCTTCACCACGGTGACGGCGGGCGCGGGCCTGCTGGCCGGCTGGGCGACCGCACGGCCTTGGACGGGGGCCGGGGCGGAGGCGGACTCCCCCGCGTGACCCGGTTCCGCCGCACGCCGGAACCGACAGGACTTCAGGCGGCCCGCTCGGCCGTGCCTCTGCCGTAGGAAGTCAGCCCGCCGTCCCCGGCCTGATCGTCCGCAGTCGGGCCCTGATGACCCGTACCGCCGATTCCGCGTTGTCCACGGTGACGGTGAAGGTGTGGCCGTCCCACAGGCTCAGCACGATGCCCTCGCCCCGGCGTACGACGACCGCGGTGCCCTTCTCGGGACGCCAGCGGTAGCCCCAGCCGCCCCACTGCCGCGGGGTCACGAGGGCGGTGAAGTCGGCGCCCGCCACATGGGAGAGCGGGATGCGGCGGCGCGGCACCCCGATGTGGCCGCAGCGCACCTCGACGGACTCCCGGTCGAGCTTGAGGTCGACGTGCACGAACGCGAGCGTGCCGAAGAGGACCAGCAGGCCGGCCGCGATGCAGCCCACGACGGACATCACCAGCGGGGCGATCCCGGACGTCCACGCCGAGTCCACGGCCAGCTCGATGCCGAGCGCCATGCAGGCCGCCCCCACCAGCGCCAGCAGCCACTGCACCCGGTTGGTGGCGCGTCCGGTCCAGACGTCGGGGTTCGAGGTGTCGTCGGCGCCGGGGTGGTCCCTCATGTTTATGAGGTTACTCAGGTTTCGTTGCGCGGGTAGGGCCGGACGGAGCGTGACTGGCCCGGGTGGAGCACGGCGGGCCGAGCGGACCGGGCCGGTGACCCGCCGGTCAGCGGACGGTGCTGCCGACGGTCTGGAGGAAGCGGCCCTCGGCGTAGGCCAGGGCCGTGTCCGGGAGCGTCGCCGGGCGACCGCTCAGCAGCACCGTGAGGCTCGTGTCGGCGACGGCGGCCGGATCCGGCTGGGCCCCGATCCTGCGCAGGGCCTGGGCGGCGACGGCCCCGGCGGAGCCGTGCAGGATGAGCGGCGGGCAACCCGGCCGCTGGACGGCCGCCCGGATGCGCTCGCCGACCAGCTCGTAGTTGGTGCAGCCGAGCACGACGGTGGTCACGTCGTGGGGGGTGCGGGAGGCCGCCGAGGCGATCGCGGCGTCGATCGCGGCGTCGTCGGCGTGGTGCACGGCGTCCGCGAGACCGGGGCAGGCCACCTCGGTGACGGTGACCCCGGCGGCGAACTGCTCGATCAGGCCCCGCTGATAGGCGCTCCCGGTGGTGGCGGGGGTGGCCCAGATCGCGATGTGGCCGCCGCCCGCCGCAGCCGGCTTGATGGCCGGGACGGTGCCGATGATCGGCAGATCCGGTTCGAACCGGGCACGCATCTGCGGCAGGGAGTGCACGGACGCGGTGTTGCAGGCGACGATCAGGACGTCGGGCTCGTGGGCCGCGGCTGCCTCGGCCACGGCGATGGCGCGCCGCGTGATGTCCTCCGGAGTGCGCGGACCCCAGGGCATTCCGTCCGGGTCCCACGACAGCACCAGGTCCGCGTCGGGCCGCAGCCGGCGTACCGCGGCAGCGGCGGGAAGCAGGCCGATTCCGGAGTCCATGAGCGCGATCTTCACCCGGCCACGATAGACGATGCCCTCTTGGGGACCCCTCCCGTGGGGCACACTGCGCCCGTGAGCGCCTTTCTGTGGATCACCGTCGGATCGCTGGCCGCCTGGTGCTGGCTGCTGCTGTGCCAGGGGTTCTTCTGGCGCACGGACGTCCGCCTGCCACCGCGCCGCGAACCGGACGCGTGGCCCTCCGTCTGTGTGGTCGTACCGGCCCGCGAAGAGGCCGCCGTGCTGCCCGCGAGCCTGCCGTCGCTGCTGGCGCAGGACTATCCGGGGCGGGCGGAGGTCTTCCTGGTCGACGACGGCAGTACGGACGGCACCGGGGAGCTGGCGCAGGAGCTGTCCCGGCGGCACGGAGGGCTGCCGCTCACGGTGGGCTCACCGGGCGAGCCGCCCGCGGGCTGGACGGGCAAGCTGTGGGCGGTGCGGCACGGCATCGCCCTGGCACGCGCGCGGGACCCCGAGTACCTGCTGCTGACGGACGCCGACATCGCGCACACGCCGGAGAGCCTGCGCGCACTGGTGGCGGCCGCCCGCACCGGGGACTTCGACGTGGTGTCGCAGATGGCGCGGCTGCGGGTGGAGAGCCGGTGGGAGCGGCTGGTGGTCCCGGCGTTCGTGTACTTCTTCGCCCAGCTGTACCCGTTCCGCCGGATCGGCCGCAGGGGATCGCGTACGGCGGCCGCGGCGGGCGGCTGTGTCCTGCTGCGCACCGGCATGGCGGAGAAGGCGCGGATCCCGGACGCCATCCGGCACGCCGTCATCGACGACGTGGCCCTGGCACGTGCGGTGAAGGGCGCGGGCGGGCAGGTCTGGCTCGGCCTTGCCGACCGGGTGGACAGCGTGCGCCCGTATCCGCGGCTGCACGACCTGTGGCGGATGGTCTCCCGGAGCGCGTACGCCCAGCTGCGGCACAATCCGCTGCTGCTGCTCGGTACGGTCGCCGGGCTGGCGCTGGTGTACCTGGTGCCGCCGGCGGCCGTGGTCGTGGGCGCGGCCGCGGGCGACGTGCCGACGGCTGCCCTCGGCGCGCTGGCGTGGGCGGTGATGGCGGGCACGTACGCGCCGATGCTGCGCTACTACCGGCAGCCGCTGTGGCTCGCCCCGCTGCTGCCGTACACCGCGTTCCTCTACCTCCTCATGACGGTGGACTCCGCCGTACAGCACTACCGGGGGCGGGGTGCCGCCTGGAAGGGCCGCACGTACGAGCGTCCCGGCGCGGTGCCCGACGAGGGCTGAGCCCGGTCATTTGCGCCCGGGCGTCCAGTTCATGCCCCACCCGTAGGCGCGGTCTATCGTCCGCTGCGGGCTCACGCCGCGATCCGGTACGAGATACCGGGCCTCGCGCCGGACGACGAGATCCCCGCCGGTGTTGGTGATCAGGGCGAGGGCGCACACCGTGGAGGGGACCGTGCAGTCGTCCAGGGAGAAGTCGACGGCCGCGCCGTGCTGCGGCTGGAGGGCGACGGTGGCGTGCAGGTCGGCGAAGGAGCTGGCGCCCTCGTAGATGGTGACGAACACGAGGATGCGCCGGAAGTCCTGCCGGTGGTCGAGGTTGACGGTGAGGTTCTCGCCGCTCTCGACGGCACCGGTGCGGTCGTCGCCGTCGAGGTGGATGTACGGGGGCCGGTGCAGGGACCCGAAGGAGTTGCCGAGGGCCTGTACGACTCCCTTGCGGC
>NZ_JBSGDB010000654.1:0-4006 GCF_053602155.1 Streptomyces sp. NPDC004561 | reverse complement strand
GACCAGGTCCTTGGCCACGAGCCGGTCGACCAGGCGGGAGACGGCCCCCGGATCGATGTCCATGTGCGCACCCTGGCCCGCTGCGGCGCGCCGGAGGGCGCGGGCACGGCGGCCTCCGGGGCGCCGACGGCTCCACCTCAGCGGAGGGCTCCGCAGTCGACTCGACCGGGACCTACGGGATCAGGACCGACCCCACCCCGCCCTAACCGGCCTCCGGTGTTCCCGGCTCCGGTGGCCAGGTCCCGGGTGTGAGGACGCCCAGCGCGTAGGCGCGGGCGACCAGTTCGGTGCGGTTGGCCGCGCCCCAGCGGGACGACAGACGCCGCAGGTGGTAGTTGACGCCGTCCACGCTGAGCCCGAGGTCGCGGGCGGCGCGGGCCGTGGTGGCGCCCGACGCCAGCAGCGCCAGCACCCGGCCCTCCACGGGAGTGACCGGTGCCGGAACCGGCTCCCGGGACGCGGCGCGTTCGCCCCGTACCCGCAGCATCACCAGGAGCGCCGGCGTGTCCTCCACGCTGTCGCTCACCGGATCCGCCGTCAGCTCGCCGTACCGCTCCGCGCCACCGGGCCCTCGCCAGCACACCGACACCTGGTAGCGCGACCGGTGCCGCAGCCGCAGCGCCTCGACGATCCGCTCCACCTGCGTGGCCTCCTGCGGGCGGAACAGCTCCAGCACGTCCCGGCCGTGCAGCCGCCCCGGCGTCGTACCGCACTCGGCGGCCATCGCGGGATTGGCCAGCACCACACGGCCGTGCGCGTCGCACACCGCGACCGGCACCGACACCCGGTCGAACAGCGTCAGGGCGCGGTTGCGCCAGACCACGGCGTCGCCGTCGCCCATGTCCATCCGCACCTCCCGCCGTGCCCGGGCCGTCCCGTCCATCCAAGACGAACGGCCAGGTCAGCGACAACTCCACGGACCCGGCCGCCATGCCGCGCAAGCCCCGGCAGGCACTTTTGACTGCACGATCGTGTAGTGCCGTGGCCTGGATCCGGACTTCCGGCCGTCCACTCTTGAGCGCAGTACACCCGTACCGCGAAAGGCAGTTGTCGCGCCATGCCCCCCACCGCACCGCACCCCGCACCGGCCGCCTCCCCGCTCGGCCTCCCCGTCGTCGACATCTCCGCCACCGGTCCCGGCCGCACCCCCACCCAGCAGGTCATGGGCCTCATGCGCGAGCACGGACCGGTGCTCGTGCGCCGGCTGCACGGCCGGGACGTGATCTTCGTCGCCGACGCGGACCTGGTCGCTGACCTGGCCGACGAGCAGCGCTTCGCCAAGCACATCGGACCGGCGCTGGAGAACGTCCGCGCCTTCACCGCCGACGGCCTGTTCACCGCGTACAACGACGAGCCCAACTGGGCCAGGGCACACGACATCCTGATGCCCGCCTTCGCGCTCGGCTCCATGCGCACCTACCACCCCGTGATGCTGAGGGTGGCCCGCCGGCTCATCGACTCCTGGGACCGCGCGGCCCGCGCGGGGCGGCCCGTCGACGTCCCGGACGACATGACCCGGATGACCCTCGACACCATCGGGCTGGCCGGATTCGGCTACGACTTCGGCTCCTTCGAACGGGACCGGCCGCACCCCTTCGTGGAGTCCATGGTCCGCTGCCTGGAGTGGAGCATGACCCGCCTCGCCCGCACCCCGGGCGAGGACCACACGGCGGCCGACGCGGCCTTCCGGCGGGACGCCGACCACCTCGCCGGCGTGGTGGACGACGTCATCGCCGCCCGCGCCGGCACCGACCAGAGCGGCGCCGAGGACCTGCTCGGGCTGATGCTGAGCGCGCCGCACCCGGCCGACGGCACCACCCTGGACGCGGCCAACATCCGCAACCAGGTCATCACCTTCCTCATCGCGGGCCACGAGACGACCTCCGGCGCGATGTCCTTCGCCCTGTACTACCTCGCCAAACACCCGACCGCGCTCCGCCTGGTGCAGCGCGAGGCCGACGCGCTGTGGGGCACCACGGCGGACCCCGAGCCGACGTACGACGACATCGGCCGGCTGACCTACACCCGCCAGGTCCTCAACGAGGCGCTGCGGCTGTGGCCGACGGCCGCCGCCTTCAGCCGGCACGCCCGCGAGAACACCGTGCTCGGCGGCCGGATCCCGCTCGCCGCCGGGCAGGCCGTCACCGTGCTCGCCCCGATGCTGCACCGGCAGCCCGTGTGGGGCGACAACCCGGAGCTGTTCGACCCCGAGCGGTTCACCGCCGAGGCGGAGGCGGCCCGCCCGGTGCACGCCTTCAAGCCGTTCGGTACCGGTGAACGCGCCTGCATCGGAAGGCAGTTCGCGCTGCACGAGGCGACCATGCTGCTCGCCATGCTGGTGCACCGCTACCGGCTGCACGACCACGCGGACTACCGGCTCACCGTGAAGGAGACCCTCACCCTCAAGCCCGAGGGCTTCACCCTCACGCTCACCCCGCGCACCGCCGCCGACCGCGTCCACGCCCCGCTGCCCGGCACCGTCGCCACACCGGAGGGCCGCACCCAGGACCCCGGGACGCTCCCGGCCCGGGTCCGCCCCGGCACGAGCGCTCTCTTCCTGCACGGCAGCAACTACGGCACCTGCCGTGACTTCGCCGCCCAGCTCGCCGACGAGGCCGCCGCCGTGGGCTGCGCCACCGAGGTGGCCGCCCTCGACGCCTACGCGGACGGACTGCCCACGGACCGGCCGGTCGTCATCACCGCCGCCTCCTACAACGGCCGTCCCACCGACGACGCCACCGCCTTCACCGCCTGGCTCGACGGCACCCCCGACCTCACCGGCGTCCGTTACGCCGTCCTCGGGGTCGGCGACCGCAACTGGGCCGCCACCTACCAGCAGGTCCCCACCCGCGTCGACGCCCGCCTCGCCGAACTCGGCGCCACCCGGCTGGCCGACCGCGCCGCCGCCGACGCCTCCGGCGACCTCACCGGCACGGTCCGGGAGTTCACCGCCCGGCTGCGCACCGCCCTGCTGACCGAGTACGGCGACCCGGAGGCCACGGCAGACACCCCGGCCGGGCCGGGCCGCGCCTACGAGGTCCGCGCCCTGACCGCCGGCCCGCTCGACGCCCTCGCCGAGCGGCACGGGCTGGTCCCGATGACCGTCACCGAGGCGTACGACCTCACCGCCCCCGGACACCCGCGCACCAAGCGGTTCCTGCGCGTCGCCCTGCCGGACGGCGTCACCTACCGCACCGCCGACCATCTGACCGTGCTCCCCGCCAACGCCCCCGCCCTGGTGGACCGCGCGACCGCCGCGTTCGGCCTCGATCCCGAAGCCGTCCTCGACATCCGGGCCACCCGCCCGCTCCGATCGGGGTCCCCCCGCGCGAGCGCAGCCGGGAGTGGGGGAGGGCTCGCGGTGGACCGGCCGCTGACCGTACGCCAACTGCTCACTCACCACGTCGAGTTGCAGGAACGCCCGACGGCACGGCAGCTGGCGCTGCTCGCCGGGGCCAACCCCTGCCCGCCCGAGCGCGCCGCCCTCGCGGCCCTCACCGGCGACGATCCGCGCACCCTGGTGGAACTCGCCGAGGGCCATCCCGCCCTGCGCGCCGCCCTCGACTGGCCGTCGCTGCTGGACCTGCTGACCCCGCTGCGGCCCCGCCACTACTCGATCTCCTCCTCGCCGGCGACCGGCCCGCGCCACGTGGACCTCATGGTCTCCGTCCTGGACGCCCCCGCCCGCTCCGGCAGGGGCCGCCGTCGGGGCACCGGCTCCGGCCACCTGGCCGCCCTGCGGCCCGGCGACACCGTCCTCGCCCGGGTGCAGCCCTGCCGCGAGGCCTTCCGGATCGACGACTCGGCGCCGGTGGTGATGGTGGCCGCGGGCACCGGACTCGCGCCGTTCCGCGGCGCCGTCGCCGACCGCGCCGAGGCCCGCCGCACCGGCGCCGAACTCCCCGACGCCCTGCTCTACTTCGGCTGCGACGCCCCCGACGCCCGATCCGTGACCATCGACCGCAGCGCGGAGCTGATCGGCGGTGTCGTCAGTCCGGCCAACAGA
>NZ_JBSGDB010000653.1:0-4021 GCF_053602155.1 Streptomyces sp. NPDC004561 | reverse complement strand
CCATGTGTCTCCCACAGACCATGGGCGCCGGTCACGGTCGCCATCGCATTGATCATCACTCCGATCAGGGCGGCGGCCGCGAGGGGAGTGAGCAGCCGGCCCCGGCAGAAGTCCTCCAGGCCGGCGGCGGAGGTGATGCGGCCCGCCTTGACGGCGGCCTCCGCCCCGCCGGAGTGCGCATGCCCTCCGGCGGGGAAGCGGCCGTCGGCCAGGACGAGAAGTGCTGCCCTGGACATCAGAAGAGGAAGTAGCGCTGGGCCATGGGCAGTTCGACGGCCGGGGACGCCTCGACCAGCTCGCCGTCGATGTGCACGGCGAAGCTGTCGGGGTCGATCCGGACGTCCGGCCGGGCGTCGTTCTCCCGCATGTCGGCCTTGGTCACCGCACGCGTGGACGCGATCGCCACGAACCGCTTGCCGAGCATCAGCCGCTCCGGCAGTCCGTCCTCGATGGCCGGGCCGGCGACGAAGTTGACGGAGTTGGCGGCCGGGGCGCGGCCGATCGCGCCGTACATCGGGCGGGGCAGGATCGGCTGCGGGGTGGGGATGGAGGCGTTGGCGTCGCCCATCTGCGCGTAGGCGATCTGGCCGCCCTTGAGCACGAGGAGGGGCTTCACCCCGAAGAACGCGGGCTCCCACAGCACCAGGTCGGCGAGTTTCCCGCTCTCCACGGAGCCGATCTCGGCGGCGAGGCCCTGGGCGAGCGCCGGGTTGATGGTGTATTTGGCGACATATCGACGTACCCGGTGGTTGTCCGCGCGTCCGTCGCCGGGCAGGGCGCCCCGCCGGCGCTTCATCACGTGCGCGGTCTGCCAGGTGCGCAGCACGACCTCGCCGACGCGGCCCATGGCCTGGGAGTCGGAGGAGATGATCGAGATCGCGCCGAGGTCGTGGAGGACGTCCTCCGCGCCGATGGTGGAGGGCCGGATCCGGGACTCGGCGAAGGCCAGGTCCTCCGGGACCGCCGGGTTGAGGTGGTGGCACACCATCAGCATGTCGAGGTGTTCCTCGGCCGTGTTGACGGTGAACGGGCGGGTCGGGTTGGTGGAGCTGGGCAGCACGTTCGGCTGGGAGACCACGGTCATGATGTCCGGTGCGTGCCCGCCGCCGGCGCCCTCGGTGTGGTACGAGTGGATGCCCCGGCCCGCGATCGCGGCGAGGGTGTCGCCGACGAAGCCGGCCTCGTTGAGGGTGTCCGTGTGGATGGCCACCTGGATGCCCGTGCGGTCGGCGACCGTGAGCGCGGCGTCGATGACGGCCGGGGTGGAGCCCCAGTCCTCGTGCAGCTTCAGCCCGACGGCGCCGCCGCGGATCTGGGAGAGCATCGCCTCGTGGCTGACGGTGTTGCCCTTGCCGAGGAAGCCGACGTTGACCGGGTAGGCCTCCATCGCCTCCAGCATCCGGGCCAGATGCCAGGGGCCGGGCGTGACGGTCGTCGCCTTGGAGCCCTCGGCGGGGCCGGTGCCGCCGCCGACCAGGGTGGTGACGCCGGAGGCCAGCGCCTCGTCGGCGACCTGGGGGCAGATGAAGTGGACGTGCGCGTCGACGGCGCCCGCGGTGAGGATCCGCCCGTTGCCCGCGATGATCTCGGTCTCCGGGCCGATGACGAGGTCGGGGTGGACGCCGTCCATGGTGTCCAGGTTGCCGGCCTTGCCGATCCCGGTGATGCGGCCGTCGCGGATGCCGACGTCGGCCTTGACGACGCCCCAGTGGTCGACGATGACGACCCCGGTGATCACGGTGTCGGGGGTGCCGTCGGCCCGCGTGGCGCGGGACTGGCCCATGGACTCGCGGATGACCTTGCCGCCGCCGAAGACGGCCTCGTCGCCGGAGGCGCCGGGTCCGCCGGAGCGGTCCTCCTCGATCTCGATCAGCAGGTCGGTGTCGGCGAGCCGGACGCGGTCGCCGGTGGTGGGGCCGAACAGGTCGGCGTAGGCGGCCCGGGAGATCTCAGGCATCGAGGGCGCCCCCGGTCTCCCCGCGCAGGCCCGGCACGATCCGGGCGCCGGCGAGCGGCACGAGCGCGACGTCGACCGGGATGCCGGGCTCGAAGCGCACGGCGGTGCCGGCGGCGACGTTCAGCCGCTTGCCGCGCGCGGCGGCGCGATCGAACCGCAGGCCGGGGTTGGCCTCGGCGAAGTGGTAGTGGGAGCCGACCTGGACGGGCCGGTCGGCGGTGTTGAGGACGGTCAGCCGGGTGACCTCGCGGCCCTCGTTGACGAGGACGGGCTCGTCCGCGAACAGGATCTCTCCGGGGATCATCGCGGCCCCTCAGACGATCGGGTCGTGGACGGTGACGAGCTTGGTGCCGTCCGGGAAGGTGGCCTCGACCTGGACGTCGTGGATCATCTCCGGGACTCCGTCCATGACGTCGTCCCTGGTGAGGAGCTTGCGACCGGTGGACATCAGCTCGGCGACGGTGCGGCCGTCGCGCGCGCCCTCGAGGATGTGCGACGTGATGAGGGCGACCGCTTCCGGGTGGTTGAGCCGCAGCCCGCGGGCCCTGCGCCTCGTGGCCACGTCGGCCGCCACATGGATGAGCAGCCGCTCTTGCTCGTGCGGGGTCAGTTGCACGTCCCACCTCACCGTTCTTGCTCCGGACCGTGCGGGGTCCGGTTGCCGCAGCCACCACGACGGAGCCAGGTCTAACACACGGACAAACCGCCCGAGGGAAGATCAACTCGGGCAGAAGAACCCCTGGTGGCGTGGATCGGCAGGCTAGTTCGCCGGAGTTTCAAGGACGTTAACCAGCCTTTGATCGGCTCATGACCGCGCGATGAGGCCGCCCATACGCGCCCGGTTCAGGACACGCCCGGCCCCCGGTGCTCGGCCGCGATGCCGAAACGCTGCCGTTCGCGCGGGGCGGACCCGGTGTCCCGGACGGTGGACACCGAGCGGACCACCGGCTCCTCGGCCAGCTCGTCGAGGGCGTCGAGACGCTCCAGGTCAGCGGCGGAGACCAGCGCGACGAGCGGCTTGCCGTGCCGCGTCACGACGACCCGTTCGCCGCCGTACACCACCCGGTTGATCAGGTCGGCGAGTTCAGCCCTGGCTTGCGTCACCGGAATCTCGTAGGCCATACGTCCATCATAACGTCAGGTACGTCCTGTACATTCTGTACAGAAGCCGGAGAGTGCCGGCTCCGCCGTGAGGAGGGGTGTGCCCATGTCCCGACCGTTCGCCCGCCATGTCCTGCCCGAGTTCACCGAGCGCACGGGGAGCGGGGTGCGCACCCTCGACCCGTACGGAAAGCTGTTCGAAGAACGAATCGTGTTTCTCGGGACACCGCTCGACGAGGCCGCGGCGAACGATGTGACGGCGCAGTTCATGTACCTCGAACACACGGCCCCGGACCGGGACATCACGCTGTACGTCAACTCGCCGGGCGGCTCCTTCGCGGCGCTGACGGCGGTCTACGACACGATGCGGTACGTCGGTTGCGACGTGGCGACCTACTGCCTGGGCCAGGCCGCGTCCTCGGCCGCCCTGCTGCTCGCCGCCGGCACCCCGGGCAAGCGGTTCGCGCTGCCGGGCGCGCGCATGGTGCTCGAACAGCCCCGGCTCTCCGAACCCGCGCAGGGCACGCCCAGCGACCTGGTCATCCAGGCCGAGGAGTTGGCCCGGATCCGGGCCCTGATGGAACAGATGCTGGTCCGGCACACGGGGCGCACGGCGGAGCAGGTCCACCAGGACCTGGAACGGGACCTGGTCCTGGACGCCTCGGGAGCGGTGGCCTACGGCCTCGTGGACGCCGTCGTGCCCAGCCGCCGGACCGCGCCCGGCGACACCGGCGCGAGGTGAGCGGGCCTTGCCGCCGCCGGAGCTTCCGCCGCTGCCCGCCCTGACCCGCGCCGAGGGCGAGTTGATCGACCGTTACCTGGAGGCGGTCGACCTGCTGGGCCGGATCAACCCCGCGCGCCGCGGGGACACCTACGGCGGGCTGCGCGCCGCGCAGGCGCTGGTGCGCAAGGCGGCCGAACTCCGCGACGCCCTCGCCCGGCGCCACCCTGGTCAAGCTGTTC
>NZ_JBSGDB010000652.1:0-4029 GCF_053602155.1 Streptomyces sp. NPDC004561 | reverse complement strand
GAGACCGGCGCCGGCATCGAACTGCCGCCCGCCGCCCGAGTGCCGGCGGGCAGGGTGCGGGTGGTGGTGAACCGGCAGCCGGCCCGCAGGGCGGCGGCGACGGCGACCCCGCCCAGATGGGCGAGCCCGTCCTCGAAGGCCGGTCCGTCGGGCGCGGCGAGCAGGTCGGCCAGCCAGGCGCCGGTCGTCGGGTAGTCGAGGACGGCGCGTACGGCCGTGGCGCCGGTCCGCTCCGCCCGTTCCAGCAGCGCCCAGTCGTCCTCGAAGCGCCGCCGCACCGCCACCGGCAGTGCGCCGCGCCGCCGGTCCACCCGGACCAGGAGCGACTTCAGCAGAAGCATCCGGCGGGCGTGCAGGGCACCGCGCAGGATCCCGGTGGCCCCGGCCGTCGGCCGGGTGCGCGCCAGGTCGAGGAGGGCCTCGGCCAGGACCGGCGCGGGAGCCGCGCCCGCGGATTCGGCGGCGCCGGGCCGGTCCGCGGGGGCGGCGCGGTCGGGGGTCATGCCACGGTGTCCTCGCCGTGCAGGGACCGTGGCGCGTGACCGGCCGAAAACATATGCCCCGTGGGTCTGCCCGGCACGATCTCGTCGTCGCTGCCGGTGGTGTACCAGACCCGGCGCAGCCCCTCGGAGTCCGCCAGCACCGCGTCCACCGCGGCGAGCACCGCCGGATCGTCCATGGCGCGCAAGGTCCGCAGGTCGACGTCGGTGAGGTCGGGCGGGAACGCGACCTCTCCGGCGTCCTCGCCGAGGCCGGCCACCCCTGTCCTTCGCTCCCCCACCCTCGGCTCCTCCCTGCCCCACGCCCGCCCCGCGCAGCCGCAGTGGCTGCCGACTTCTTCCCGACAGGCAGGTGACAGAAACCCTGGAGGGCTCAACTCCGGTCAAGTTCGCCCGAGTTGATCCATTCCTGTGTCCATGGCCACCATGGCGGGGCGATATCCCGCCATGTCTGCGCCGGCATCGACCGGGCGTCTCCCGCCGGTGGTTCCCGTTCCGCCCGCCGGGTCAGCTCGACATCGGCCCAGTCGACCTCGTGCAGCGCGCCGACGAGCCGCTGCCACTGCTCCCGCGCCGCCCGGAACGCCCCGCGGGCCGCGCCGGGGCGCCCCATCAGGGCGAGCACGGTGCCGGTGCCGTGCCGGGCCCGCGCCGCCGTCACGGAGCCCGGGTCGCCGCCGTGCGCCGCCTGCGCCTCCCGCTCGGCGTTCTCGTACGCCTGGAGCGCGTCCACCAGGACCGGGGCGCCGGCGTGGTACCAGCCCTCCAGCCGCACCCGCCCCAGCTGCAGCCACACCTCGGCCCGTACGGCCGCGTCGGTCGCCGCGCGCACCGCCTGGCCGAGCAGGTGCCGGCTCTCGAACAGGTCGGGCAGGAAGCCGACATGGCGGAACCGCTGGGCGAGCGCGCTGCCGACCAGCCCCTGCAGGCGGCCCCGGTGCGCGGACCGGGCGGGCAGCGCCGTGAGCGCCTCGCGCAGCACGGACTCGGCCCGGTCCACGGTGCCCGCGCCGTCCGCCGCTGAGGCCCGCCTGAGCAGCGACTCGCCCCAGGCGGCCAGGAGCCGGAACCGCCGGGTGCCGTCGGCGGGGGCGAGCCGCACGGCCCGCTCCCACGCCTCGTCGGCCTCCCGGTGCTCCCCCGCCGCGTCGTGGAACGCGGCCAGGGCGGCCAGGCACGGCACCAGCAGCGCGGGGTCGTCCCCGGCGGCCTGCCGGGCCCGTCGCAGCGCCTGCCGGATCTCGGCGTCCTCGGCCCCGGCCCCGCGCAGCGCCCGCGCCAGGTCGAGCAGCGCGGCGCCCCGTACGGCGTCGGCGGCCCCTTCCGCGTCCAGCAGCGCACAGCCCTCGCGCAGTTCGGCGGTGGCCGCGCCGGGCCGCCGCAGATCGAGCAGCAGCCGCCCGCGCAGCAGCAGCCGGGACCGGTGAGCCGTGACCTCCCACGGCACGCCGTCCCCCGGCGCCCCGGCCCTGCCCCGGGGGCGCTGCGGCACATCGGCCCCGCCCGGGACACCGGCTTCGAGTGCGCGCGCCTCGGATGCGCCGGTCCCGGATGCGTGGGCCTCGGATGCGCCGGTCGCGTGGGCGGAGGGCCCGTCGAACCGGCCCCCGGCCTCCGGCGGCGGAGCCCCCTCGTCCCGTACCGCCGCCGACAGCCATGTCCGTGCCCGTTCGGCCAGCTCCGGCCAGGGTGGGCCCTCCGGGTCCAGGACCGTGAGCGCGGCGCCGAGGTGCTCGGGGTCCGCCGTCAGCCGCCACAGCTCGCGTCGGCAGGAAGCCAGCTCCAGGGCGGCGTCGACCCGTTCGCGGCTGCCGGCGGCGGCCGTGTGCGCGGCGGCGAGCGCGGCGGCCGCTTCGCGCAGCAGCTCGGCCCGCCGGCCCTCCGCGCGCGCGGCCGCCGTCCCCGCCTCGGCGCGCAGCACGCGCCCGAGGAGCAGGCGGGCGCGGGCGTCGCCGCCCGGGTCCGGGGCGGTCGCGGAGCCGGCGCCTGCGGTCACGGCGCGGATCTGGTCCCGGGCGCGCCGCAGCGCCTCCGGGTCGGCCAGCTGCTGCCACTGGACGAGCAGCCGCTCGGTCTCGGTCAGCGGGTCGGGGGTGACCAGGTCCGGCAGGTAGAAGCGCAGCACGCGGGCGGGGATGCGGGCGAACAGCTCGGCCTCGACGCTGCCGCCGCCGTCCCCGGTGCCGTCGGCGAGCGGGCCGGTGCCGGCCGCCGGGTCGCGGTCGGCGAGCCGGGCCGCGGCCAGGGCGGCGAAGTTGCGGGTGCCCTTGCCGAAGTGCCGTTCCACATAGGCCGAGCAGTGCTTGAGGACGAGCCCGGCGGTGTCCTGGTCGAGGGAGGACAGGAGCACGTCCTGCACCCGGGCCGAGTAGGCGAAGCACGGCTGGTCCTCGGTGCCGGGGAGCTGGGTGAGCAGCCCGCCGAGCAGGACCTCGGCCAGTTCCATGGGGCCGGTGTCGGGCAGCATGGCGCGCTGGACCAGTTGCATCACCGGCAGGGTGAGGGGCGCGGCGGCGAGATAGACGGCCAGCCGGAGGGCGCCGGGCGAGGCGCCGGCGCGGAAGGCGCGCAGCAGGTCGTCGTCGCCGCGCGGGGACGGGACGCCGTCGGCCGCGCCGGCCGCCGCCGTGCCGGGGTGGGCGTAGGCGGCCCAGGCGTGCTCGCTGGTCGGGCCGGTGCCGGCGAGCAACCGGGCGAAGGCATGGAAGGCCTCGGGGGTCGGCTGGAGGACGGGCACGGGCCGGGCGCTCGGCGGCGGTTCCTCCCAGGGCTCGTCCTCGGGCAGGAAGTCCAGGCGCCCGCCGGTCTCCCCGGCGCGGAACAGCACGCCGGGTTCGGCGGGCAGCGCGGTACGGCCCCACAGCCGGGGCGGCAGCGGCTGCACCACGGCCAGCGGGGCGGTGCGGGGCCATCCGTGCAGCAGCCGCTGGGCGGTGCCGTTCTGCCACAGCGGGCCCACGCAGTCGCTGATGACGAAGGTGAGCCGGCGCCCGCTGGGGTCGTGGAGTTCCTCGGCCGCGCGCAGCCGGGTGTGCCGGCCGGGGCCCGCGGTCGTACCCACGAGCGGGCTCCCGGAGCCGTCGGCGTACAGGTGGTGGACCCGGACGGAGGCGAACGCGCCGGACTGCTGGCAGGCCTGCCGGAGTTCCTCGACCATCTGTCCCCAGACGGCCATCGCGGGGCCGGTGTCCATGAGCAGCTGGACGTCGCAGCGCCGGCGGCGGCCGGGGCGGGTGACGGGCAGCAGGATGCCGCTGGCGGCGGCGCGTTCCGCGGTGGCCTCCTCGTCGATCCGCTCGTCCCGGGCGGGGCCGGAGGCGGTGCGGTACCGGCCGAGGGCGCGCAGCGCCTTCTCCAGTTCGAGCAGTCCGGGCAGGGCGCCGGCGGCGGGAGCGCGGACCGGGAAGGCGGCGGGGGCGCCCTCGGCCCCGGGACGGGGACCGGGGGCCGCGTCGGTGTGCGGGCCGGGGGTGTGCAGCGGGACGGCGGGAGCGGAGGTCTCCGGGGGCGGTGGGGGCGGGGCCTGCTC
>NZ_JBSGDB010000651.1:0-4036 GCF_053602155.1 Streptomyces sp. NPDC004561 | reverse complement strand
ACCCCCCGGATCATGAACAACAAGGGGGGGAAGTCATGCCGGACCCGAAGGCCGGAGGCCCCGTTGCGGAGCCATGAAGACGGTAACGGGGGGGCGGTACGTCACCCTGGACGACGTGGCGCTCGACTGGCCGCCGGAGCGCGCGGTGCCCGTGCTGGCCGGCGCCACCGGGCCGCGCACGCTCCGCCTCTGCGGTGCCAGGGCCGACGGCACGCTCCTCACCGCCGCCACCTCCCCGGACGGCGTACGGCGGGCCCGGCGGCTCATCGAGGAGGGCCGGCGGGAGGCCGGACGGGACGAGCCGCACCGGGTGGTCGTGTATCTCCTCGCCGCCACCGGGGCCGGCGCCGCCGGCCGGCTGGGGGCGGAACTGGCCGCCGAGGGAGTGGAGCCGGGGTCCGCGCGGGTGTCGCGGGCGACGCGGGTGCCGTGGCCGAGGCGGTGCGGCGGCTGGCCGAGGCCGGCGCCGACACCGTGGTGCTGCAGCCGACGGCGGACGAGCCCGACCCGGAGGGCTTCGTGCGGTTCGCCGCCGAGGAGGTCCGGCCCCTGGTGGCGTGAGACCGCGGGGCGTTGTCAGTGGCGGCTGCCACACTGCCGGCATGACCGACGAGCATGGCGAAGTGGGGCTGCGGGACGTCACGGACGACGATCTGTACGTCCTGCTCGCCCACGAGCACGACCCGGAGGCCGTACGGCGGTCGAGGTTCACCCCCCGGCCCCGGGACGCCTTCCTCCGGCACTGGCGCGAGCGCGTCCTCGGCGACCCCGACTGCCTCGTGCGGACGGTCACCGTCGGCGGCGAGGTCGCCGGGAGCGTCGTCTCCTGGACGCAGGACGGGCGGCGGTTCGTCGGCTACTGGCTCGGGCGGCCGTACTGGGGCCGCGGCGTCGGCACCCGCGCCCTCGGCCTCTTCCTGGAACTGGAGCGCGTGCGCCCGCTGTACGCCGATCCCTTCACCGGCAACACCGCCTCCGTCCGCCTGCTGGAGAGACACGGCTTCGAGCGGTCCGGCACGGTCCGGCACGGGGAGGACGAGCACGTCCTGCTCGTCCTCCCCGGCGGTCAGGGCGGCGACGGCGGCCGATGACCAGGGCCCCGGCCCACTTCCGGGCAGCCTCCCGGTCGCCGGCCGGGGTACGGCGCGGTCAGCCGGTGCCGGTGACCGGCGGGTGGTCGCCGGTCGCGCCGTCGATCAGCTCCCGCACGATGTCCATGTGCCCGGCGTGCCGCGCGGTCTCCTCGACCATGTGCACCAGGACCCAGCGCAGCGAGACCGTCTCGTCGCGCCAGGCCGGGCGGCCCGGGGTGTCGAGCGGCAGCTCGGCGATCGTCCGGTCGGCGGCGGCGCGGGCCCGGCCGTAGAAGGCCACGATCCGCTCCGTCGACTCCTGCGGACCGACGCGCATGTCGTCGTACGGGTCGAACCAGAAGGGCTCCGCCTCGCCTCCGAACGTCTGCACGAACCAGCCGTACTCGACCGCGGCCAGATGCTTCACCAGGCCCAGCAGATTGGTCCCGGTCGGGGTCATCGGCCGACGCAGCTGCTCGTCGTCGAGGCCGTCCAGCTTCCACAGCACGGCGTCCCGGTGCCGGTCCAGGCTCGCGCGCAGCGTTTCCTTCTCTCCGGCGGTGTGAGTCGTCATGCGGGCGGAAATTAGCAGGCCCCGCCGACAACGTCCTGCGACGATGGCGGTCATGGCAGTGAACCGTGCGTTCGAGGACCTCGTGGCCGAAGGGGCCGCCGCGCCCACCGAGGGGTGGGACTTCTCCTGGTTCGAGGGGCGGGCCACCGAGGCGCGGCCGTCGTGGGGGTACGCCCGCTCGGCGGGGGAGCGGCTGGCCGGGGCCGGGTCCGCGCTCGACATCCAGACGGGCGGCGGCGAGGTGCTCGACTTCGCCCTCGCCGCGGCGGAGCCGGCCCGGCCGGTGCTGGTCGCCGCCACGGAGGGCTGGCCACCGAACGTGGCGAAGGCCACCGCCCTGCTGCGCCCGCGCGGCGCGGTGGTCGTCGCCGCCCCGGACGACGCGCCGCTGCCGTTCGCCGACGAGGCGTTCGACCTGGTGCTCAGCCGGCATCCGGTGGTCCCGCACTGGGGCGAGATCGCCCGGGTGCTGCGGCCCGGGGGCACGTACTTCGCCCAGCACGTCGGGCCCGCCAGCGCCTTCGAGCTGGTCGAGTACTTCCTCGGGCCGCAGCCGGAGGCCGTGCGCGGCGGCCGCGACCCCGAGCGGGAGCGGGCCGGGGCGCAGGCGGCGGGACTGGAGATCGTGGACCTGCGGGCGGAGCGGCTGCGGATGGAGTTCCACGACGTCGCCGCCGTCGTCCACTTCCTGCGCAAGGTGGTCTGGATGGTCCCCGGCTTCACGGCCGAGGCGTACGAACCCCGGCTCCGGGCGATGCACGAGCGGATCGAGAAGGAGGGCCCGTTCGTCGCGCACAGCACGCGGCACCTCTTCGACGCGCGCAAGCCGCGCCGTTGACGAACCGGGCGGACCGGGCGAACGGCGGCGCGGTTCACCTCTCGTTCGCCCACGGTTTCCACATTGTTATCGGGTGCGGTTCACTTCCGTCCCGCCCGTCACGTAGGTTCAGGCCAAGGTAATTCACGCCAGCAAAGCTGCGCGGGCGGCACCGCGCGGTGGAGGGGGCTGCGCGGTGCCGTGAGCCCGGTGATCGTCCCGCGGCCGTGTAGCGGAACCGTCAAGTCACCGTTCGCTGACCGGGTCGCCCGTCGGGGGGACCCCGGACAACACGCCGACGGGTCCCCAAGATGGCGCAAACCGACCGGATCTCTTCGTATCCGGCTGGAAACCCCCGAGATTCCGCTGTGAATCGGCCATGAAAGCTCCCTGAATCCGCCATTCCGCACCCATCGGGGCGTCGTCGAATGACTTCGGAGAGTAGTTGTGGCACGCCGATGCACCCACCATCCCTTACGAAGGGTTATGGTGGAAACCCCCCCTCGGGCCGGTCCGTCTCCCCCCCACGGACCGGCCCGTTTTTTCTCCCGCGACGTCCGGGAACCTCCGGACACCGGGCCGGCGTCCCCCACCCGGGGTGCGTGGCGAACCGCGCGAAAAGACCCCCGTCGGCCCGTGCGGAGCCCTGAACCGCGCCCCCGGACCCCCAAACCCCGGGCCACGGCCGGGCCCGCGGCGGGGGTAGTCTCAACAGCCCGGCACCGTACCCCGCGCCAAACCCCCGGAGGGCCACGTGAACCTGCGCGACAATCTGCGCAGCCTGCTCGTCAGGCTCTACGCACGCCGGGTGGAGGGTCACCTGGACCACGACCAGGTGCCCAAGCACATCGGCGTCATCATGGACGGCAACCGCCGCTGGGCGAAGGCCGCAGGATCCACCACGGTCCACGGCCACCGCGCCGGTGCCGAGAAGATCGAGGAGTTCCTCGGCTGGTGCACCGAGACCGACGTCGAGGTCGTCACCCTGTGGCTGCTGTCCACGGACAACTTCGACCGCCCGCAGGAGGAACTGGTCCCCCTGCTCGGCATCATCGAGGGCGTCGTACGGGCCCTCGCCGCCGACGGCCGCTGGCGCGTGCACCACGTGGGCACCATGGACCTGCTCCCGCCGGCCATGCAGGCCACCCTCAAGGAGGCCGAGGAGGCGACCGCCCACGTCGACGGGATAGTGGTCAACGTCGCCATCGGCTACGGCGGGCGCCAGGAGATCGCCGACGCCGTGCGCTCCATGCTCCTCGACGCCCAGGACAAGGGTGTGGCGATGGAGGACCTCGCCGAGTCCGTCGACATCGACATGATCGGCCGTCACCTCTACACCGGGGACCAGCCCGACCCGGACCTCGTCATCCGCACCAGCGGCGAGCAGCGGTTGTCCGGATTCATGCTCTGGCAGACCGCGCACTCCGAGTACTACTTCTGCGACGTCTTCTGGCCCGCCTTCCGCAAGGTCGACTTCCTGCGCGCCCTGCGCGACTACGCCGCACGTCCCGTTGCCGTTGATGTCCAGACACCGGCCGAGCGTGCCGAGAGAACCGTCGGCGCGGTGGGTCC
>NZ_JBSGDB010000650.1:0-4045 GCF_053602155.1 Streptomyces sp. NPDC004561 | reverse complement strand
CGCCGAGCACGAAGGCCACATCGTCGCGGTCCGCCAGGGCAACGCGCTCGCCACGTCGTTCCACCCGGAACTGACCGGCGACCACCGCGTGCACTGCCTCCTCGCCGACATGGCCGCTCCTCACCGGCACCGTCGACGTCCAGGGCCCTGAGCGGCTGAACGTGTGCACGCGGCGTAAGCGGCCGGCTCGGCGCGCCGGTCGCCGCGACTGGCTAGGGTTTCGGTGTGACCGACAGCAGCGGGCGGCCGATCGCCGTGTTCGACCTCGACAACACCCTGGCGGACACCGCCCACCGGCAGCACTTCCTCGAGGCGCGGCCGAAGAACTGGGGGGCGTTCTTCGCGGCCGCGCCGCAGGATCCGCCGCTCGCCGAGGGCCTCGCGCTGGCCGCGGAGAGCGCCCGGGAGTGCGAGGTCGTCTATCTCACCGGCCGCCCGGAGCGCTACCGGCGGGACACGCTGGACTGGCTCGCGGCCCATGGGCTGCCCGAGGGACGCGTGCACATGCGCGGCAACGCCGACCGCCGGCCCGCCCGGTTCACCAAGCTGGAGATCCTGCGCCGGCTCGCCCGGGACCGTGAGGTGCGGGTCCTCGTCGACGACGACGAGCTGGTGTGCGACGACGCCGAGCGCGCCGGATTCACCGTCGTACGGGCCCGCTGGGCCGCGAAGTCCGAGGCGCTCCAGGAGGCGCAGGAGCGGGAGGGCCGTACCTGACGCCGGGGCGGGTCAGTCCCCGTCCTCGATGCGGAAGCCCACCTTGAGGCCCACCTGGTAGTGCTCGATCTGCCCGTTCTCGATCTGGCCGCGGACCTGCGTCACCTCGAACCAGTCCAGGTTGCGCAGCGTCTGGCCGGCGCGGGCGATGCCGTTGCGGATGGCCTGGTCGATGCCCTCGTGCGAGGTGCCGACGATCTCGGTGACCCGGTAGGTGTGGTTCGTCATGAGGGGGCTCCTTGCCGCCGTTGGTCACGCCGTACTCCACCGTGCCGCATACCCGCCAATCCCGCACGGCGTCACCGCGGAACTACGGACAGCACTTGACCTCCGCATTGGTCCATACCAAAATCCAGCACACCCGTACGAGCGTCTCCGCTCGTCCCCCCACGTCGGGTCTTCACCCCTGTCCGCACGCCCATGCCAGACAGAACAGGACCCCTCGTGAGACGTCGTCTGCTCGCCCTCATCTGTGTCACCGGTTCCCTCGTCAGCGGCTGCGGGATGCTCCCGGGCGGACACGAGCGCAAGACCGTCACCGTGTGGCTGATGAAGGACAGCGCATCCAAGGAGTTCCTCCAGCGGTTCACCGCGGACTTCGAACGCACCCATGGGGACCTGCGGTTGGACATCCGCATCCAGGAGTGGACCGGCATCGTCCAGAAGGTCCGCAAGGCGCTCGACCACGACTCCGGCGACGGGCCCGACGTCATCGAGGTCGGCAACACCCAGGTGCCCCTGTACGCGGACGGCGGCCGGCTCGCCGACCTGACCCTGGAGTCGATGCGCGACTGGGGCAAGGACAAGTGGCTGCCCGGCCTCGCCCAGCCCGGCAAGGAGGGCAACCAGCAGTTCGGGATCCCCTGGTACGCGGCCAACCGCGTCGTCATCTACCGCAAGGACCTCTTCGAGCAGGCCGGCATCACCCGCCCGCCGAGGACCCGCGACGAATGGCTCGCCGACACCGAGAGGCTCGACACCGGCGGCGACCAGGGCATCTACCTCGCCGGGCAGGACTGGTACACGCTCTCGGGGTTCATCTGGGACGAGGGCGGCGACCTCGCCGAGCGGAAGGACGACTACAACTGGAAGGGCACCCTGGACACGCCGGCCGCGCTGCGCGGCATGGACTTCTACCGGCGGCTGCAGGCGCTGGGCTCGGGACCCAGGGGCGCCGACGAGGAACACCCGCCCCAGGCGGGCGTGTTCGCGGGCGGCAAGGTGGCCCAGATCATCGCCGTACCGGGGCTCGCCCAGGCCATCGTGCGGCAGAACCCGGGACTCAAGGACAAGCTCGGCTTCTTCCCGGTGCCCGGCAGGACCGCGGCCCGGCCCGGCACCGTGTTCACCGGCGGCTCCGACCTGGTCGTCCCGCAGCGCACCAGGGACCAGTTCGCCGCGACCGCCGTCGTCGGGGCGCTCACCGGCGCCAAGTGGGACACCGAACTCGCCCGCACCATGAACTACGTGCCCAACAAGACCACCCTGGCCGGCGCGGTCGCCGGCGAGGAGGGGGTCGCCGCCATGGCCGCGGGCGCGGCGCACGGCAGGGCGACCCCCAACACCCCTCAGTGGGCGGACGTCGAGGCCGACAACCCGATCAAGGAGTACATGACCAGGGTGCTCACCGGAGCCGACCCGGCGACCGAGGCCCGCCGGGCCTCCCGGAAGCTCACCCAGGAACTCACCCCGGACCTCTGACCGTACGGCTCGCTCACCGCACCACGCTCAGGGACAGCGCGAAGCGGTCCTGAGAGTCCGTCCACCAGTGCGTCAACTCCAGGCCGGCATCGCCCAGTTCCCGGGCCACCCCGGCCCGGCGGAACTTCGCCGACACCTCGGTGCGCAGCTCCTCGCCGGCCGCGAAGTCCACGGCGAGGTCCAGCGCGGGCACCTTCACGGTCTGCGCGGTACGCGAGCGCAGCCGCATCTCGATCCACTCCTGCCCGGCGTCCCACACCGCCACGTGGTCGAAGGCGTCCGGGTCGAAGTCGGCGCCCAGCTCGCGGTCGATGACGGACAGCACGTTCTTGTTGAACGCGGCCGTCACCCCGGCCGCGTCGTCGTACGCCCGGACCAGCACCTCCTCGTCCTTGACCAGGTCGGTGCCGAGCAGCAGCCCGTCGCCGGGGGCGAGCAGGGCGCGCACCGAGGACAGGAACTTGGCGCGTTCGGCGGGCAGCAGGTTGCCGACGGTGCCGCCGAGGAACGCCACCAGCCGGGGTCCGGGCGTGCCGGGCAGGCTGAGCGGCGCGGTGAAGTCCGCGATCAGCGCGTGGACTTCGAGATCCGGGCGCTCCTCGACGAGCGCCTGCCCGGCCTGGGCGAGGGCGCTCTCGCTGACGTCGACGGGGATGTACGCGGCGAGCGAGGGGAGCGCGTCGATCAGGTAGCGCGTCTTCTCCGAGGAGCCCGAGCCCAGTTCGACCAGCGTCCGGGCGCCGCTCGCGGCGGCGATCTCGGTGGACCGGGCGGCCAGGATCTCCCGCTCGGCCCGGGTGGGGTAGTACTCGGGCAGCTCGGTGATCTGCTCGAACAGCTCGCTGCCACGCGCGTCGTAGAACCACTTCGGCGGCAGCGACTTGGGGGTGACGGTCAGGCCGCTGCGGACGTCGGCGCGCAGCGCGGCGTCCGTCGCGTCCTCGGGGAGGGTGCGAGTGACGTGCAGGGGACTCACGTACAGGGCTCCTTCGGTGGGAGTGCCGCCGGATCCTCCAGCGGGGCGAGCAGCACGCCGGCGCGGCTCGCGGTGAGCACGGTGCGGTCGGGGACCTCCTGCCAGAGCGGGTCGTCGTCGTACGGTTCGGAGGCGACGACCGTGCTGAGGCCGGGCTCGGTGCGGTACCAGAGGCTGTCGCCCCAGGCGGTGGCGGCGATCGTGGCGCCGTCCGTCAGCAGCAGGTTGAGCCGGGAGGCGGGGGCGGCCCGGGCGAACCGGAGGACGGTGTCGCCGAGGGCCTGGTCCAGGTCGTCACCGGACCGCAGCCGGTGCAGGACCAGCGCCCACACGAACGCCGAGTCGTTGCGGGCCGGCAGCGACAGCAGGTCGACCGGCGGCAGCGCGGACACCAGGGGTGCCGCCGCGTCCGGCCAGCCCGCTATGGCGCCGTTGTGGCTGAACAGCCAGCGCCCCGACGCGAACGGCGCCGCCGATGCCTCGGCGTCCGCGCCCGCGTGGGTCGCGTCCCGGACGGCGGCCAGCACGGCACCGGAGCGCACCACCCGCGCCAGGTCGGCGCCGCGCTCGGCCTCGTCGGCGTCGACTTGCACGGCGAGACGAAGCTGCTGGACGGCTCGAACCGCACCGCACCGTCTCTGAACGCCAACG
>NZ_JBSGDB010000649.1:0-4103 GCF_053602155.1 Streptomyces sp. NPDC004561 | reverse complement strand
CACCCTGCGCGTCCACACGGCAGGCGAACGAATCACCGGCGTCGACTTCGTCAACATCCCCCTACGGCGGGGCGGCGCCGTCATCAGTGGGGCGTCCCCCCAGGGGCGGGGGGACGCCTTCACCGCGCGGTCCTCACCCTCCGTCGATGCGGTGTCGTACGACGGTGAGCGCCGTGCCGGGGGCGAGGAACTCCGAGGAACACGGACGGTCCACTTTCGGCCCACCACGAAACGCGAGATGCTGGTGGGACGTCGACCGGGGCCGGCGAACAAATGCGTGCGGGAGTGCATCACACGCTTCGTGAAGCCAGCTCACGCTCATACGGCCCTCAGCGCGACGGGTACCGTCGCGTCTTCCGAAAGGAGACCGTGCGATGAACCTCCCGTCGCACCGTGACCGCAGCAGCGCGACCGCACCGCCGCGGGTCCCCGGCCGGGCCGGCACCGCCCCCCGACTGAGCGTCACCGCAGCCGTGGCGGTGGTGCTCCTGGCGAGCTGCGGCGCGGGCACCCCCAAGGCGGCACCGCACTCCACCGGCACCGGAGTGTCCCTCGCCCCGCCCGCCGCGTCTCCATCCTCCCCTTCCGCCTCCGCTCCGTCCCTCGCTCCGGACCTCACCACCGCCACCACGTGCACCAACAGCACCAAGCTGGCCGGGTGGTCGAACAGCCGGCTGGCCATGCTGGCCATCGCCGTCCCGGTGTCGGAGACCTCGGTGTCCGACGCCACCTCCGAGGTGGGCGCCGGCGCGGGCGGCGTGGTGCTGTTCGGCAGCAAGGCGCCGTCCGACCTCGGCTCCCGGCTGAACACCCTGAAGTCCCATGTGCCCGGCCACGTCGGCTTGTTGGTGATGACGGACGAGGAGGGCGGCGGCATCCAGCGCATGGCGAACCTCGTCGGATCCCTGCCCTGGGCCGCGTCCATGGGCACGCACTGGACCCCGGCCCAGATCCAGCAGAACGTCACGAAGGTCGCCACCAAGATGTCGGCCAACCAGGTGAACATGGACCTCGCGCCGGTGGTCGACGTCGACGGCAGGAACGTGGCCCCCAGCAAGACCAACCCTGACGGATGGCGCTCCTTCAGCGGCAGCACCGCGGTCGTCACCAAGGACGGCGTCGCGTACATGAACGGGCTGCGCGCCGGCAACGTCATACCCGTGATCAAGCACTTCCCGGGCCTCGGCGGCTCCAACTACAACTCCGACTTCGGGCCCGCCCGCACCCTGCCCTGGTCCACCCTGCAGAAGGTGGCCATCCCGCCGTTCGCCGCGGCCATCAAGGCCGGCGCCCCGGCCATCATGGTCTCCAACAACGTCGTACCGGGCCTCAGCAGCACTCCGGCGAGCCTGTCGTCCGCCGTCATCAGCTCCGAACTGCGCGGCACGCTCGGCTTCAAGGGCCTGGTGGTCACCGACTCCCTCAGCGCCAAGGCGATCTCCGGAGCCGGCTTCACCATCCCCTCCGCCGCGGTCCAGGCCCTGCGCTCCGGCGCCGACATGGTCATGTTCGACCTGGGCGGCAACGTCAACTCCCAGACCTCCGCGATCGCCACGGCGATCACCACCGCGGTCTCCAACGGCCACCTCCCCCGCAGCCGCCTCATCGACGCAGCAGGCCACGTCCTGGCAGCCCGCCACGTGAACCTCTGCCCCTGAACCCGAACAGCGCCCAGCCGTCCCTCCCGACCCCGCCGCAAAACCGACCGCACCCGCAGGCCGCCCCTGGACCGGAACCCAGGGGCGGCCGCAGGTCTACGCCCAAGCCCACCGGAGCCGGCCGCGACGGGCCGCCTGCTCGCGCACGGCGATCTGCGACTGCCACTGGCTCACCGCGCTCGCGTGCGACGAGGACCGGCTGAGAAGGCAAGCGTGGGCAGCGGATGTCCGCCCAGCCGAAACCCCCTCCTCAACTGTCACAGGCATGCCATACGCTGCGTCCAGCAGCCGCGCCCCGCGCAGAACCGCAGTCCAGCGGTCATGTCCGGGTGCCGCGCGGCGCACCCATCCCCCCGGTCGCGCACCGGGATTCCTTGTGGGGGTAACAGCACTGTGCGTATGCGCAGCATCTCGACAGCGACGGCTCTCGCGGTCCTCTTCGGCTCGGCGGCGCTGAGCCTCGGTGCGGCCGGCACCGCCTCGGCCGCCACGGCCGCCCATGTCACCACGCCCGGCGGCCTCGCGGTGGACGGCGCCGTGAAGCGGGTGTTCGTCGGCGACAGCACCGACAACACCGTCTCGGCCACCGACTACTCCGGTACCGTCCTCGGCTCGGTCGGCGGAGTCACCGGCGTCAGCGACCTCGCGGTCTCGGACGACGGGTCGACCGTGTACGCGGCCGCGCCGCAGATCCACGAGATCTGGGCCATCGACGCGAGCACCCTCGCGGTCAAGGCCCGCTACACCGTCTCCACCAACTACGGTCCGCGCCATGTCGCGTTCAGCGGCGGCAAGGTGTGGTTCTCCTACGGCGACCAGTGGGACGGCGACATCGGCTCCGTCGACCCGACGGTCGACCCGGCGAGCGGCACCGACCCGGTGACGCTGACCCAGTTCCCGACCGAGGGCACCTCGGTCGGCATCTGGGGCCAGGCACTGCTGGACACCGACCCGTCCCAGCCGGGCATCCTGGCCGTCGGTGAGACCGGGCTGTCCACGGACTCGATGGCCGTGCTCGACGTCTCCAGCGGCAAGCCCGCCCTGGTCGCCTGGCACTTCGGCAACTACTCGCTGAACAACGGCATCGGGGACATCGACCTGGTGCCCGGCGGCAAGCAGGTGCTGGTCAACGGCAAGGACCGGGACGCCTACGCGGACGGCAAGTTCACGGCCGCCGGCTCCTACCCCGCCGGCCAGCTCGCCGACATCGCCTCCAACGGCCTGGTCGCCCAGGTCAGCGGCTCCAAGATCCTGACGTACCAGCCGAACGCCACCCTGCCGCTGCACACCTACGACGAGGGCACCTCCCGCACGGCCGGCCTCGCCTGGGCGCCGGACGAGTCCCGGCTCTTCGCGCTCGTCGGCACGGACGTCGAGAGCGGCGGCTACACCCTCAAGGCGCTCACCGACCCGGCCCTGAACAACCCCACCCTGACGGTCAACGCCCCCGCGACCGCGACCCGCGCCAAGGCGCTCACCGTCACCGGCAGGCTGACCGCGCCGGTCGCGCTGCCGGCCGGCGCGAAGCTCCAGGTCACCCGGGTCGACCTGGACTCCCCGAGCGGCAAGGCGCTGCCCGCCGTCACGGTGAAGCCGGACGGCACGTACTCCTTCTCCGACACCCCGTCCGCCGGCGGCACGGTCACGTACAAGGTGACGTACGCGGGCGACGCCACGCACTCCGCGGTCACCGCGACCGACAAGGTCGACGTCTCCCGCGCCTCGACCTCGCTGAGCCTGAACAACAACGGCAAGGTGTACGCCTACGGCACCGGCGTGAAGTTCACCGCGCACCTCGGTACGACGTACAAGAACCGCACGGTCGAGATCTGGGCCAACCCCTACGGCGCCGACAAGCCGAACAAGCTGGTCAAGACCGGGAACGTCGACTCCCACGGCAACATCTCCGTGACGGTCGGCATGACCCGCGACACCGATGTCACCGCGGTCTTCAAGGGCGACGCCCGCTACAAGCCGACGACCGTCAGGTCCACGGCCTACGCCCAGGTGAAGAACTCCACGGTGGTGTCGAGGAACTACAAGACGGCCAAGATCGGCTCGACGACGTACTACTGGTTCCACAAGAACACCGATCCGCTGCTCACCACGACCATGACGTACTACCCGGGCCGCAAGCAGCGCGTCGACCTGCAGGTCTACTACGCCGGCAAGTGGTACACCGCCGACGGCAGCCCGCAGTACTTCAAGCTCGCCTCGAACGGCAGGTCGGCCGTGTCCCTGGGCGCCCCCGGCAAGTCCGGCATCAAGGCGCGCATGCGCTCGTCGTACATCAACAACTCCTCGGGCGACAACGTCAACACGACGACGTACGGCTCGTGGAAGTACCTGTATGAGGGAGGCCGAGGCCACCTTGTGGGCGGGGACGTCGAACTTCTCCAGGAAGGCGACGGCCTCGGTGTCCCACGGGGAGGCGAACCAGGCGAT
>NZ_JBSGDB010000648.1:0-4106 GCF_053602155.1 Streptomyces sp. NPDC004561 | reverse complement strand
GTGTTACCGGTGCCGCCACCCTGGGTGCCGCCCTGGGTGTTGCCGGTGCCACCACCCTGCGTGCCGCCCTGCGTGTTGCCGGTGCCACCACCCTGCGTACCGCCCTGGGTGTTACCGGTGCCACCACCCTGCGTACCGCCCTGGGTGTTACCGGTGCCACCACCCTGCGTACCGCCCTGGGTGTTACCGGTGCCACCACCCTGCGTACCGCCCTGGGTGTTACCGGTGCCACCACCCTGGGTTCCACCCTGCGTGTTTCCGGTGCCACCACCCTGCGTACCGCCCTGAGTGTTACCCCTACCGCCCTGGGTTCCACCCTGCGTATTGCCGGTGCCGCCACCCTGAGTTCCACCCTGGGTGTTACCAGTGCCGCCCTGCGTACCGCCCTGAGTGTTGCCGGGCTTCTTATTGCCGGGCTTGGTCTTGCAGTTACGCTTGCACGGCTTTTCGGGGAGCAGGTGGTGAGCCTGCGTCGAACCGCTGCCGGCGCGCACCTGAGCGATGGAGACTGTGCCGTTCGGTGCAGGCGCAGCTGAGGCGGGGGTCCCGATGGTGACGATCCCTCCCACCATTGCCGCCGACGCTATTGCGGTCGCTATCTGCTGCTTCTGTCGATTCCGCACGAGCCTGTCCTCTCTCCCGTATGATGCGTGTCAACTTTCGCTTCTAGTGAATTCTATGCGTCGGAATGATGCAAAATGAAATCCGGACTGCTGTCGAGATTGTCGATGCCTCGCTCTTCATGAGCTTTTTTATGAGCTTCACTCACTGCGGGCAACTCCAAAAAAGGTCACTCCGCACATTCGATGGTTGACCCGAGAAAGGGAAAGGGATGCTGCTCGCCGCCAATCCGCCCGGTTGCCCCTGAAACCAGCGCGACACACAAGGCGGAGCAGTTCCAATGCTCCCCTCACGTTACGAGCACGTCAACTCAAGTCGAACGTGGCGACGATCCAGCGGCAGCCCGTGTAGTCAGAAATGACTACAGATATCTCGGAGAAATTCGCACCAGGTCAATGCTTCGTCACAGCGTGCACAATATTTGCCGTTCAACCAGGGCGGCGCCCACGCGTCGGCAAGGCCGAGGCGAGGCAGGGCCACCAGAGCGTCGCGACGGTCACCCGCACCGCCGAATTTCCCCGCAAGCCTCTTGGCTCCGACCGCCCCGTGCCCAACACTGTGCCGATGACGCAGCGTGCTGAGCTTGCGACCGTGATGGACCGGCTGGCAGTGGACGAGCTGATCACCGCGTACGCGGTGGCGGTGGACGACGGCGACTGGGCGGAGTACCGGAACCTGTTCACGACGGACGGGCGGGCGGACTACCGCTCCGCCGGCGGCATCGAGGGCGGGGCCGGGCAGGTCTCCGGATGGCTGGCCGACAATCTGGCGCTGTTCGCCGTGCGGCAGCATCTGATCGTCAACCGCCGGGTGCGGTTCGGCACCCTGGAGCACGACACCGGGGACACCGCCCGGGTCCGGGCCGACTACTTCAACCCGATGCGCTTCGCCGGCGGCAACGGCTCCGCCGCCCCCGACCTGGAGTGCGGCGGACGGTACGACTTCGGGCTGCTGCGCACGCCCGAGGGCTGGCGGCTGCGCGAGGTCGTCGTCCAGGAGAAGTGGCGGCGGATGCCACGGCGGACGGCCGCCGTGCCGGACTGAACGAGGGCCCTCTGTCCGAGATCGCTTCCGGCGCGCACACTGGAGCCAGCCCTGGGTAGGGAGGGTCCTTATGAGGACGATCGACCGCTGGCTCACCTCCCCCTGGCGACGCTCCGCTGCCGCAGCCGTGGCGGGCGCCCTGCCCGTGTTCTCGTTCCCGGCGCCCTCACTGTGGTGGTTCGCGTACATCGCCCTGGTCCCGTGGATCCTGCTGACCCGCGCGGCGCCGACCGGCAGGCGGGCGGCGTACGACGGCTGGTGCGGCGGCTTCGGGTTCATGGTGGCCGTGCACCACTGGCTGCTGCCGAGCCTGAACGTGTTCATCTTCCTGATAGGCGCGCTGCTGGGCGTGCTCTGGGCGCCCTGGGGCTGGCTGGTGCGCCGGTTCCTCAGCGGGGGGCCCTCGCCGGGCCGGTGTGCGGCCGCGCTGCTGGTGCTGCCCTCGGGCTGGCTGGCGGTGGAGCTGGTCCGCTCCTGGCAGGGGCTCGGCGGGCCGTGGGGCATGCTGGGCGCCAGCCAGTGGCAGGTGGGCCCGGCGCTGCGGCTCGCCTCGGTCGGCGGGGTGTGGCTGCTCAGCTTCCTGGTGGTGGCCGTGAACGTGGCGGCCGCCGTGCTGATATCCGTGCGCGAGTGCCGGGTGCCCGCGATGGCCTCGCTGGTCGCCACGGCCGCCGCGACCTGCGCGGCATGGGCGTGGGCGCCCCGCCCGGACGTCGACGGCCGGACCAGGATCGCGGTCGTACAGCCGGGGATCGTGGACGGACGGGACAGCGCCGAGCAGCGCTTCGACCGCGAGGAGCAGCTGACCCGGCGGCTCGCCGGGCAGGGCGTCGACCTGGTGGTGTGGGGTGAGTCCAGCGTCGGCTTCGATCTCGCCCACCGCCCCGACCTGGCCCGGCGGGTCACCGCCCTGTCCCGGCAGACTGGCGCGGACGTGCTGGTGAACGTGGACGCCCGCCGCTCCGACCGGCCCGGGATCTTCAAGAGTTCGGTACTGGTCGGCCCGGCCGGCCCGACCGGTGACCGCTACGACAAGATGCGTCTGGTGCCCTTCGGCGAGTACATTCCGGCCCGCTCGTTCCTCGGGTGGGCCACCTCGGTCGGCCGGGCGGCCGGCGAGGACCGCAGGCGCGGCACCGAGCAGGTCGTGATGAACGTCGGGCACGGGCTGCGGATAGGCCCGCTGATCTGCTTCGAGACCGCCTTCCCCGACATGAGCCGGCACCTCGCCGAGGACGGTGCGGACGTCCTCCTCGGCCAGTCCTCCACCTCGACCTTCCAGGGCAGCTGGGCCCCCGAGCAGCACGCCTCGCTGGCCGCGCTCCGCGCCGCCGAGACGGGCCGCCCGATGGTGCACGCGACCCTCACCGGCGTCTCCTCCGTGTACGGCCCGGACGGGCAGCCGCTCGGGCCGTGGCTCGGCACCGACGCGAGCACCGCGCGCGTGTACGACGTACCGCTCGCGCACGGCATCACGCCGTACGTCCGCTTCGGCGACTGGCCGGTGCACGGCGCCCTGCTGGTACTGGCCGCGCTGTGCGCCGGCGAGGGTTTGCGGGCGCTCAGGCTGCGCCGGAGCGGTCCTGAACGGCTCGCACCACCCGCTCGCACAGTTCATGAGTCGCCAGCGCGTCCCGGGCGCTGAGCACCTTCCCGGCCCGCACGGCGTCCAGGAAGGCGAGCACCGCCTGCTCGACACCGCGCTGCCGGGCCACCGGCACCCAGTCCCCGCGCCGGCGCAGGGTGGGCTGCCCCTTGTGGTCGATCACCTCGGCGAGGTTGAGCACCTGGCGCTTGGTGTCCTGGCCGGAGACCTCCAGGATCTCCTCCGCGGACCCGCTCAGCCGGTTCATCACGCCGAGCGCGGTGAAGCCGCGCCCGCCGAGCTGGAGCACCACGTGGTGCAGGAGCCCGTCCTCGACGCGGGCGCGGACCGTCACGTCGTCGACCGGGCCCGGCGCCAGGAAGCGCAGGGTGTCGACGACGTGGATGAAGTCGTCCAGGATCATCGAGCGGGGTTCCTCGGGCAGCCCGACCCGGTTCTTCTGCATGAGGATCAGCTCGCGGGGATGCTCCAGGCACTGCGCGTAACCGGGGGCGTACCGCCGGTTGAAGCCGACGAAGAGGGAGACGCCCCGCCGCTCGGCTAGGTCCACCAGTCGCTCGGAGTCGGCGAGTTCGTAGGCGAGCGGCTTGTCCACGTACGTCGGGACGCCCGCCTCCAGCAGCCGGGTGACGATCTCGGGGTGGACGGCGGTGGGCGCGTGCACGAAGGCGGCGTCGAGGCCAGCGGCGAGCAGCGAGTCCAGGCTGTCGTGGCGCTGTTCCCGGGGCAGGCGCGCTGGCCAAGCTGCTGATCCTGCACGCGGACCACGAGCAGAACTGCTCGACCTCCACGGTCCGCCTGGTCGGCTCCTCGCAGGCCAACATGTTCGCCTCGA
>NZ_JBSGDB010000647.1:0-4120 GCF_053602155.1 Streptomyces sp. NPDC004561 | reverse complement strand
TGCCGTGCCGCTTGGCCATCTCGATGTGGGACACCCCGGCCAGCAGCCCGGTCCCCGCCCCGGTGCCGCAGCACAGGTCGAGCCCGTCCTCGAACGGGCCGAGGCCGGCGAGCGCCTCCGCCACCGAGTCGAGCACCACGTCGGATGTCCGGAAGGGCGTGTGGTCGAACTTGGGGGCGAGCAGGTCGTAGCCGTGCTCGACCGACGACAGCGCCTGTACGGCGAGTTCGCGCAGCGTGGGGCCTTCCGGTCCGAACATCTCGTCAGCCCAGTGCCACGCGCTGCTTCAGGACCGTGAGCACCCGCTCGCACCAGCGCAGGTTCTCCTCCTCGAAGGCGATCCCGGCCATCAGGGTCAGATACGGCCCGACGCGCTCGGCGGTGCGCAGGTGCTCCTCCTCGGTGCGCCCGTCGAGGAGGCGTTCACGCACCCGCCGGTAGCGGTCCAGTTTCCCGCGTGCCCAGCCCCTGCGCTCCTCGATCAGGGCGCGGGTGACCTCCGGGTCGCCGCCGTCCATCGCCTGGATCTTGATGAGGAGCTCGTCGCGGACGGCGGTGGGCCGCCTCGGCGGCTCGGCGGCGAACGCGATCAGCTCCGCCCGGCCGGCCTCGGTGAGCGTGAACATCCGCTTGTTCGGCCGCCGTTCCTGCTCCACCGTCCGGGCCCGGACGAGACCGTCCTGTGCCAGGCGCTCCAGCTCCCGGTAGAGCTGCTGCGGGGTGGCGGGCCAGAAGTTCGCGAGCGAGACGTCGAACACCTTCGACAGTTCGTAGCCCGAGGCCTCCCCCTCCAGGAGGGCGGCCAGGACGGCGTACCTGAGCGACATATGGACAGGCTAGCAGTCGTTGATTAATCTCATCCGCACCTATTCAATTAGTTGACTATCGAGGTGATCCGATGCGCGCGTTCCGCGAGGCGGTCGAGGCCGGGGACATGGCCGCCGCCGAGGCGCTGCTGGCCGACGACGTGGTGTTCACCAGCCCGGCCGTCTTCAAGCCGTACCCGGGCAAGCCGATCACCGCGGCGATCCTGCGCGCGGTCTCCCAGGTGTTCGAGGACTTCCGGTACGTCCGGGAGATCGGCGACCCGGCCGGCGCCGAGCACGCGCTGGTGTTCACGGCACGGGTGGGCGACCGGGAGCTGACCGGCTGCGACTTCCTGCACGTGAACGAGGAGGGCCTGATCGACGACTTCATGGTGATGGTCCGCCCACTCTCGGGCGCGCAGGCCCTCGCCGAGGCCATGGGCGCGCGCTTCGAGCAGATCGTGAAGGAGGCGGAGGCGCGCTCGGCGTGAACGGCGCGCCTCCACCGCCGGGTCAGGCCACCGTCGGGGTGCCGATCCCGCCGAAGGCCCCGGTCCCGGCCTCGGTCCACTCCCCCGCCCCGGTCCTTGCGGACAGGCCGACGGTCGCGAGGGAGCGCACATGCGCTCAGCCCCGGGCGGGCGTGGGGCGTACCGGCAGGCCGCGCACGCTGTTGCCGACGAACCCCGCGTGCGGGGCCAGTTCCGTCTCGGGGACGGCCAGGGCGAGGGCGGGGAAGCGGGTGAAGAGCCGTTCCAGTGCCACCGTGGCCTCCAGCCGCGCCAGCGGGGCGCCGAGGCAGTAGTGGGCGCCGTGCCCGAGGGAGAGGTGGCGTACGGCGTCGGGCCGGGCGGGGCGGGTGACGTCGAACCGTTCGGCGTCGGGGCCGTGCGCGGCCGGGTCCCGGCCGGCGGCCGAGTAGCCGGCGAGCACGGGGGTGCCGGCGGGTATCGGCGTGCCGTCGACGGTCAGGTCCCGCACCGGATAGCGGAACGGGAAGTAGCTGACCGGCGCGTCCCAGCGCAGGGTCTCCTCCACCACGTCGGCCCAGCTCGCCGCTCCCATGCGCACCAGGTCCAGTTGGTCGCGGTGGCCGCACAGGGCGCGTACGGCGTTGGTGATCAGGTTGAGGGTGGTCTCGTGCCCGGCGATGATCATCAGGACCAGGGTGCCGATCAGCTCCTCGTGACTGAGCCGGTCGCCGCCCTCGTCGCGGGCGGTGATGAGCGCGCCGGTGAGGTCGTCCCCGGGGTCTGCGGCCTTCGCCGCGGCGATCTCGCCGAGGACGGCGACCAGTTCGCGGTTGGCGGCGATGACCTCGGCGGGCCCGATGTCCGTGGCCACGACCTGGCTGCTGAGGCGGTGCAGCCGGTCCTGGAACTCGGCTCCCACGCCCAGGAGTTCGCTGATGACCCCCATCGGCAGCGGCATCGCGAAGTGCCGCCGCAGATCGGCCTCGCCGTCACCCTCGTCGGCGGCCCGGCCAAGGTCGTCGAGCAGTGACTCGGTCAACTCCTCGACGCGCGGCCTCAGTTCCTCGATGCGCCGGGGTGTGAACGCGCGGCTCACCAGGCCGCGCAGCCGCCGGTGGTCGGCGCCGTCGGCGGTGGTCATGCCCGGCACGGTCGCGAAGGTCAGCAGCGGCCAGCCGGCGCCGACCCGCCCTTCGCGCAGCGCGGTGAAGTGACGTGCGTTCTTGGCGACTTCGGGGTGCTGGAGGAACTCCCTGAGCGCCTCGTGCCCGAGCACGGCCATCCCCTCGATCCCGCCGGGGAGTTCCACCGGGGCCACGGCCCCGCCGGCCAGCAGCCGCGCGTTGAGGGCGTGCGGACAGCCACCGGAGGGTTCGAGGCGGTGCGGGGGCCTGACGGGGGAGTTCTCCACCGGGTCTCCTGACGGTCGTACGGCAACGGGACGGTCGTGGCCCGGGGCGGGAACATCCACGGACGTCATCATGTTGACCGATGCGGACGCACGGGTATAGTGCGATCAGCGCATGCGAGTGCCCCATGTACCGGCACCGATGTCGCCGTTCTCTCCCCAGCCCCCGGCCGAGGCTCTCGACCGGCCCGGGCTTCTCCTCGGCACCACCTCGTGACCTGCGCGTTCTCGCCGTACCCCGAGGTGCCGTGCCCGCCGCCCGGAGGCAGCTGTGCCCGCCTCCCGCTCGCGGCCTCACCCCCCTTCCCTCCGCTTTGCACCGTCCTCGAAAGGACTCCATCCATGACCACCACACTCGAACACACTCCCGTGGCCCAACAGGCTCCCGCCGCCCGGCTCGTCACCGGTGTCCTCGACATCGACGCGCACGGGAAGGGGCACCTGCGGCCCGCGAACCTCCTGCCCTCCCCCGCCGACCCGCAGGTTCCGCCCGCGCTGATCCGCCGCTACGGACTGCGCAGGGGCGATCGGGTCGAGGGCGTCCGGGGCGCCCAACGCGCCCTGGCCGACATCACACGCGTCGACGAACACGCCCCCGCGGACCTGAGGGGCCGCCGCCACTTCGGCGACCTGACCCCGCTCCACCCGCACCGGCGCCTGCGCCTGGAGCACCCGGCGGCCGGAGCGGCCGGACGCGTCTGCGACCTCTTCGCCCCCGTCGGCAAGGGCCAGCGGGGCCTGATCGTGGCCCCGCCGAAGAGCGGCAAGACGGTGCTGCTCCAGCAGCTGGCCGCCGCCGTGGCCGGTAACCACCCCGAGTGCCGCCTGATGGTCCTCCTGCTGGACGAGCGTCCGGAGGAGGTCACCGAGATGCGCCGCTCGGTACGGGGCGAGGTGTACGCCTCCACCTTCGACCGGCCGGCCAAGGAGCACATCGCCCTCGCCGAACTCGTCGTCGAGCGGGCGAAGCGCATGGTCGAGGCCGGCGAGGACGTCGTCGTCCTGCTGGACTCGCTGACCCGGCTGTGCCGGGCGCACAACAACGCCTCCGCCGCCGGCGGCCGCACCCTGAGCGGCGGCGTGGACGCGGGCGCCCTGCTCGGGCCCAAGCGGTTCTTCGGCGCCGCTCGCGCGGCCGAGGAGGGCGGCTCGCTCACCATCCTGGCCACCGCGCTGGTGGACACCGGCTCCCGTGCCGACGGCTACTTCTTCGAGGAGCTGAAGAGCACGGGCAACATGGAACTGCGGCTGGACCGGGAACTGGCCGGCCGCCGTGTCTTCCCCGCCGTGGACCTCGACGGCACCGGCACCCGCCGCGAGGAACTCCTGCTCACCCCACACCGATGCGCGCAACCACGCCCGACAACACACCCCCCAACGCGGGAAACCAGCAGCAGACGAACCACACCCACCACACCAACAACCCAAACCCC
>NZ_JBSGDB010000646.1:0-4140 GCF_053602155.1 Streptomyces sp. NPDC004561 | reverse complement strand
CCCCAGCTTGGGAATCTCGATGCCGCCTGCCAGCGTGTAGGTCTCGTCCAGGATGGTCATGCGTTCGCTCCGTTCTTCGGCAGCTGCCCGTACACACCGCCGGGGTTGTGCCGCCAATCGAACCCGCCTTCGGCGGTGTTCCCTGGCAACGACGTAAACAATACCCGATGCAGGGGGGTGCTTCGCCACCCGATTGATCTCCACCCGTCCGGTCCCGGGATGGCTAGGCTGGTGCGGATGCGGCCCGGCACGACGCCGGGCCCGGCGGCCGCCGCCGCGCACGCCGGCACGCACCGATACGCACCCCGATACAAGGAGCCACAGGACATGGCCGACTCCAGTTTCGACATCGTCTCGAAGGTCGAGCGGCAGGAGGTCGACAACGCCCTCAACCAGGCCGCCAAGGAGATCTCGCAGCGCTACGACTTCAAGGGCGTCGGCGCCTCGATCTCGTGGTCCGGTGACAAGATCCTGATGGAGGCGAACTCCGAGGACCGGGTGAAGGCGGTTCTCGACGTCTTCCAGTCCAAGCTGATCAAGCGCAGTATCTCGCTGAAGGCGCTGGACGCGGGCGAGCCCCAGCTGTCCGGCAAGGAGTACAAGATCTTCGCCACGATCGAGGAGGGCATCTCCCAGGAGAACGCCAAGAAGGTGGCGAAGATCATCCGTGATGAGGGTCCCAAGGGCGTGAAGGCCCAGGTCCAGGGTGACGAACTGCGGGTCAGCTCCAAGAGCCGCGACGACCTGCAGACCGTGATCGCCCTCCTGAAGGGCAAGGACTTCGACTTCGCTCTGCAGTTCGTGAACTACCGGTAGGACACCGGCAGGCGACCAACAGAACCTCGGCAAGCAGGAAGGGTGGGCTCCCCCCGAGCGGGTGCCCACCCTTCCGTGCTGTCGACGCCCCGCTCAGTCGCGCGAGTTGCCGAACAGGATGCGGTAGGCGATCAGCAGCACCAGGGAGCCGCCGATCGCCGCCGCCCAGGTGGCGCCGTCGTAGAAGTTCTTGGTGACGGGGTGGTGCAGCCAGCGGGCCGAGATCCAGCCGCCGATGAACGCACCCGCGATGCCGATGAGGGTCGTGCCGATGAAGCCGCCCGGGTCGCGCCCCGGCAGAAGGAACTTGGCGATGGCTCCGGCCAGCAGTCCCAGGATGATCCAACCGATGATGCCCATACCGCGTACCTTCCCTTCCGCGCTGTGTCCGCACTGTCCGGTCCATGAGAACTCGGTGAGGACCCGCCGTCCGTCGCGCGCGTGTTCGTGCCGTGTCGATGAAGAGGACGTCGCGAGTCCACTCCCCGGTTGCCGGCCTCGCTAGGGTGCGTTCCATGACACGCGCCGATCCGGCCCTGCGCCGCACCCTGGGCGTGCGGGACGCCGTGGTCGTGGGCCTCGGCTCGATGATCGGCGCAGGTGTCTTCTCGGCCCTGGGACCGGCCGCGCACGCTGCCGGATCGGGGCTCTTGCCGGCACTGGCCGCCGCGGCCGTCGTGGCCTACTGCAACGCCATGTCCTCGGCGCGGCTGGCCGCCCGCCATCCGGCCTCCGGCGGCACGTACGTGTACGGGCGGGAGCGGCTGGGCGCCTTCTGGGGATATCTCGCCGGCTGGGCGTTCGTGGTCGGCAAGACGGCCTCCTGCGCGGCCATGGCGCTCACCGTCGGCGCGTACGTGTGGCCGGGGCAGGCGCACGCCGTGGCGGTCGCGGCCGTGGTGGCCCTGACGGCCGTGAACTACGGCGGGATCCAGAAGTCCGCGTGGCTGACGCGGGTGGTCGTGGCCGTGGTACTGGCCGTTCTCGCCGCCGTGGTGGTCGCGTGCCTCTCCTCCGGGATGGCCGACGCCGGACGGCTCGGCATCGGGCTGTCCTCGGGCGCGGGCGGGGTGCTTCAGGCGGCCGGGCTGCTGTTCTTCGCGTTCGCGGGGTACGCCCGGATCGCGACCCTCGGGGAGGAGGTCCGGGATCCGGCGCGCACGATTCCGCGCGCGATCCCGCTGGCCCTGGGGATCACTCTGGTGGTGTACGCGTGCGTGGCAGTCGCGGTGCTCGCCGTCCTCGGCGCGGGCCGGCTCGGCCACGCGGTGGCGCCGCTGGCCGACGCGGTGCGGACGGCCGGGGTGCCGGGGCTCGTGCCCGTGGTGCGGGCGGGCGCGGCGGTGGCCGCGCTGGGGTCGCTGCTCGCGCTGATCCTGGGGGTTTCGCGTACGACGCTCGCCATGGCCCGGGACGGCCATCTGCCGCGCGCTCTGGCGGCCGTGCACCCCCGGTTCCGGGTGCCCCACCGGGCGGAGCTGGCCGTGGGTGCGGTGGTCGCCGTGCTGGCCGCGACGGTGGACGTGCGCGGCGCGATCGGCTTCTCGTCCTTCGGGGTGCTGGCCTACTACGCCGTGGCCAACGCCTCCGCGTGGACACTCAGTCGGGCGCCGCTGTCCCGCGTGGTCCCGGTGGTGGGTCTGCTGGGCTGCGCCACGCTGGCGTTCGCCCTGCCCGCCCTCTCCGTCGCCGTGGGCGCGGGCGTGCTCGTCCTGGGCGCGGCCGCCTACGGCGTACGACGGTGGCGGTCGGACCGGCGCGTCACGTGACGGGTCGCCAGGGGGCCCGCGACGGCCCGTACTTGCCCGCGCCCGCGGTCCGCCGTGGGTCTCAGCGGGCCGCGAACGGCTGGTCGGTGGGGACGATTTCGCGGCCCAGGGGCAGCAGGGAGACCGGGATCAGCTTGAAGTTGGCGACACCGAAGGGGATGCCGATGATCGTGATGCACAGGGCGATGCCGGTGACGATGTGCGTCAGCGCCAGCCACCAGCCGGCCAGGACCAGCCACAGGACGTTGCCGACGCAGGAGGGGGCGCCCGCGTCGCGGCGCTCGATGGTCGTGTACCCGAAGGGCCACAGGGCGTAGACACCGATACGGAAGGCGGCGATGCCGAACGGGATGCCGATAATCGTGATGCACAGCAGCACGCCCGCGAACAGGTAACCGAGGAACAGCCAGAAGCCGCTCAGGATCAGCCAGATGATGTTCAGGATGGTCTTCACTGGTAACGACCTGCCATCTTCTCGAGCCGGGCGATGCGTTCCGCCATCGGCGGGTGCGTCGAGAACATCTTGGACAGTCCCTGGCCCGCACGGAAGGGATTGGCGATCATCATATGGCTCGCGGTCTCGATCCGCGGCTCGGGCGGCAGGGGGAGCTGCTGGGTGCCGGTCTCCAGCTTGCGCAGGGCACTGGCGAGGGCGATCGGGTCGCCGGTGAGCTGGGCGCCCGAGGCGTCCGCCTCGTACTCGCGGGAGCGGCTGATGGCCAGCTGGATCAGGGAGGCGGCGAGCGGGCCGAGGATCATGATCAGGAGCACGCCGATCAGGCCGGGGCCCTCGTCGTCGTCCGAGCGGCCGACCGGGATGAGCCAGGCGAAGTTCACCAGGAACATGATCACCGAGGCGAGCGCGCCGGCCACCGAGGAGATGAGGATGTCCCGGTTGTAGACGTGGCTCAGCTCGTGGCCGATGACGCCGCGCAGCTCGCGCTCGTCCAGCAGACGCAGGATGCCCTCCGTGCAGCACACGGCGGCGTTGCGCGGATTGCGGCCCGTCGCGAAGGCGTTGGGGGCCTCCGTCGGGGAGATGTACAGCCGGGGCATGGGCTGGCGGGCCTGCGTGGAGAGCTCGCGCACCATGCGGTAGAGCGCCGGGGCCTCGAACTCGCTCACCGGGCGGGCGCGCATGGCGCGCAGGGCCAGCTTGTCGCTGTTCCAGTACGCGTACGCGTTCGTGCCGAGGGCGACCAGCACCGCAACGATCAGTCCGGTGCGGCCGAAGAAGCTGCCGATGAGGATGATGAGTGCGGACAGTCCCCCGAGGAGAACTGCGGTCCTGAGCCCGTTGTGCCGGCGGTGCACGGTACGCCCTCCAAGTGGTGCGGCAGGGAACCCTTCGGTCCAGTGGACCCTCCCGCACTGGTCAACGCCAGGCGACGGTCACGAGTTCCCTGGTGGACACGGCCGCACGCGGCGGCCGTACGGGTGACGTGCCCGTTCCGGCCACGCGCGCGTGGCGGCCCCGGGGCCCGGCCCCCCCCGGGCCGAATCCTAATAAAATGCCGGGTGGCCCCAACCAGGGGCGCAGATCCCGGGCCCCCGC
>NZ_JBSGDB010000645.1:0-4148 GCF_053602155.1 Streptomyces sp. NPDC004561 | reverse complement strand
GTGATCGACTTCCGTCGTCACGACAAGGACGGCGTGCCGGCGAAGGTCGCGCACATCGAGTACGACCCCAACCGCACCGCGCGCATCGCGCTGCTCCTCGTCCGCGACCGGCGCGACCTGCGGCTGCTGGCCTGGTCGCTGGTGGCACTCGCGGGGTGGCAGGGCGCGCTCGGCGTGCACCAGTACCTCACCGGGACCGGCGCCTCCTATCAGGGCGAGGACCTCCGCGCGGTCGGCACCTTCGGCGCGACGGATGTGATGGGCATGGCGACGGTCGTCTCCTTCGGGCTGGTGTGCGCGGTGGGGCTGGCGCTGGGCCGTCGCGCCGTGCGGGAGCGCGTGATCGCGGCGGTCTGCGCGCTCACCCTCGTATTGCCGCTGGCGCTGTCCTTCAGCCGGGGCGCCTGGATCGCCACCGCCGTCACCTGCGCCGTGCAGCTGGTGCTGGCCGGGCTGCGCAGGGCGCTGAAGGTCGGCGCGGTGGTGGCGGCCGCGTGTGTGGTCCTGGTGGGCGGGTTCGGGGTGGGCACGGCGATGCTGCAGGAGCGGATGGACAGCATCGGCCAGGTCGCCGACGCGCCCGACCAGTCGGTCACCGACCGGTACACGATGTGGGCGGCGGCCGTCGACATGTGGCGCGAGCACCCGCTGACCGGCGTCGGCCTCAAGGGCTTCCCGGACCACCGCGACGGGCACGCCTCGCTCGCGCTGTCCTCCGGCAGCGACACGGGGGGCGCCGGCGTCGCGTTCCACCGGCAGCCGCTGCTCTCCCCGCACAACATGTACCTGCTGGTGCTCGGCGAACAGGGCCTGCTCGGGCTGCTCTGCCTCGCGGGCAGCTGGCTGGCGCTGCTGGTGTGCGCCGTGCGCGGCCTGTGGCGCTCCCGCGCCCCCGGCGGCCGCGGCCTGGACTGCGCGCTGATCGCGTGCGGGCTGCTGGTCTGGCAGCTCGTCGACTTCCTCTACGCCGACATCGGCGGCCCCTCGACCGTGCTCACAGCCGTCTGCTTCGGCCTCACCGCCTGGTGGGCCCTGGTGGGCAGCGACACCGTCGCCACCGGCTCCGGCACCCCCGAGTGCGACACCGTGCCGGAAGAGGCGGTCCTGCGATGCCGATGAGCGCAGGCAGGCCGACCCGGACGCCGACGGGGCCGAACGGGCCCAGCCCCGTTCCCGCCCCCGCTTCCCCACAGCAACCGATCGGCCCGCCGTCCCCCTCCCCCGAGCACGCGCCAACCACTCGGCGGTTTCTCGCGAAGGCCGCGTTGGTCACGGCTTCGTTGTCGGTGGCGGGGGCGCTGCTCGGGCTGGTGCGGGACCAGTCGTTGGCGCGGTTGTTCGGCGCCGGGCGGGACACGGACGCGTTTCTGGTGGCGTGGACGGTGCCGGAGTTCGCGGCCACGCTGCTCATCGAGGACGGGCTGGCCTTCGCGCTGATCCCGGCGTTCAGCGGCGCGCTGGCCCGCCGGGCGCAGGGCGCCCCCGGGGACCCGGTCCGCTCGCTGGTCGCCGGGACGCTGCCGAGACTCGCGCTGGCGTTCGCGGCGGTGGGCGCCCTGATCGCCCTGGCCGCCCCCGGGTTCGTGGGGGTGCTCGCGCCGGGCCTCGGCGATCCCGGCCTCGCCGTGGACTGCACCCGGCTCACCGCGACCTGTGTGCTCAGCTTCGGCCTCGCCGGGTACTGCAGCGCGGCCCTGCGGGCCCACCGCCGCTTCCTGGCACCGGCCGCGATCTACATCGCCTACAACACCGGCATCGTCGCGGCGATGTACGCCCTCGGCGGCCGCTGGGGCGTTCGGTCGGCCGCGTTCGGGGTCGCGGCGGGCGGCTGCCTGATGGTCGCCGTACAACTTCCACCACTGGTACGGCAGTTGTACGGCAGGCGCGGGGCGGGCGCCCCGCAGGGAGCCGATGCCGGGGCGCGGCCCGTGGACACCGCGGTCATGGCCACCGTGCTGCTGTTCGCGCTGTGCCGCCAGTCGCAGGTGCTCATCGAGCGGTTCCTCGCCTCCGGCCTGCCCGCCGGGGCCATCTCGCACCTGAACTACGCGCAGAAGGTCGCCCAGATCCCGATGACGCTGTCGATGATGCTGTGCACGGTCACCTTCCCGGTGGTGGCGCGGGCGCTGGCCGAGGGCGACACCGAGCGGGCGCGGTGCCGGGTGGAGCGGGATCTGGCGCTGGCGGCCGGACTGGTGCTGTTCGGCGCCGCCGCGGTCGTGGCCTGCGCGCCGCAGCTGATCGGACTGCTGTTCCAGCGGGGCGCGTTCACCTCGGCGGACACCGCGGCGACCGCCGAGGTGATGCGGGTCTACGCCCTCGGACTGCTCGGCCAGACGCTGACGGGCGTCCTCGTCCGGTCGTACTTCTCGGCGGGCCGCGCCACCTGGTACCCGGTCGGCGCCATGGCCGTGGGCATCGCCGTGACCTCGTCCGTCGGCGCCGGGACGGTCGGCTCGTGGGGTGTCACCGGGATCGCCGCCGCGAACGCCACCGGCATCACCGTCACCGCCCTACTGCTGCTCGCCGGCCTGCGGCGCCGCAGCGTGCCCGCCCGGATCCGGCTCGTGCTGCGCTCGCTGGGCCGGCCGCTGTGTGCGGCGGCGGCCGCCGTCGCGGCCGGGACCTTCGTCGCGGGCCTGCCCACGACGCCGCTCGGCGGGCTCGCCGCCGGGGGCGCCACCGTGACCGTCGTCTTCGTGCTGCTCGGCCGTCCCCTCGGCGCCCGGGACCTGGCACCCGCACTCCGTTCCGTACGCACCCTCACCCGAAGGCTCACCCATGCCGTCTTCCGTTGAGTCCCCCGTCCACGCCGGCTCCCCGCCCGGGACCGGACCCGGCCCGGTCCCGTGGATCGCCATGTACCACTCGGTCGGCGACTGCTCGGACGACCCGTACCGTGTCACCGTCGGCCCGGCCCGGCTGGAACGGCAGTTGCGCTGGCTGCGCGGGCGGGGACTGCGCGGGGTGTCGGTGGCCGAACTGCTCGCGGCCCGGGCGCGGGGCGAGGGCCGGGACCTGGTGGGCCTCACCTTCGACGACGGCTACGCCGACTTCCTCGACAACGCCGTTCCGCTGCTGGCCCGTTGGCGGTGCACGGCCACCCTGTTCGTACTGCCCGGGCTGCTGGGCGGGAACAACGCCTGGGATCCGCTCGGCCCGCGCAGGCCGCTGCTGACCGCCGACGGCATCCGGCGCGCCGCCGACGCGGGCATGGAGATCGGCTCGCACGGCCTCACCCACCTCGACCTCACCCGGGCCGACGACGCCCTGCTGCGGGCCGAGACCGCCGAGAGCCGCGCCCGGCTGGCGGAGCTGACCGGCGGGCCCGTCGCCGGCTTCTGCTATCCGTACGGTACGGTCGACCGGCGCGCCGTGACCGCCGTACGGGAGGCGGGTTACGGCTACGCCTGCGCGATCGACCCGGGCGGGCTGACCGGCCCGCACGCCCTGCCGCGCGTGTACGTCGGGCAGCGGGACACCGCCGTGCGCCTGTATCTGAAGTACCGGCTGCACCGGTTGCGCCGCCGTCCCGTCGAGGGGCCCCGGTGAGGGCGCTGCACGTGATCACCGGCCTCGGGGTGGGCGGGGCCGAGCAGCAACTGCGGCTGCTGCTGCGGCACCTGCCGGTGGCCTGCGAGGTGGTGACGCTGACCAACCCCGGCCCGGTGGCCGAGGGCCTGGCGGCCGACGGGGTGCGCGTGCTGCACCTCGGCATGAGCGGCAACCGCGATCTGACCGCGCTGCCCCGGCTGGCCCGGGTCATCCGGCGCGGCCGGTACGACCTCGTGCACACCCATCTGTACCGGGCCTGCCTGTACGGGCGGATCGCCGCCCGGCTGGCCGGGGTCCGGGCGGTCGTCGCCACGGAGCACTCGCTCGGCGACTCGCAGATGGAGGGCCGGCCGCTCACCGCGGGGGTGCGTGCGCTGTACCTCCTGGGCGAGCGGCTGGGCCGGTCCACGGTCGCCGTCTCCCCCACGGTCGCCGCCCGGCTCACCCGCTGGGGCGTGCCCGGGCCCCGGGTGACGGTCGTGCCCAACGGCATCGACCTGCCCCGGTTCGCCTTCGACCCGGCGGCCCGGCGGCACACCCGCGACCGGCTCGGGCTGCCCGCCGAGGCCGAGGGCGCCGCCCGCCGTATCCGC
>NZ_JBSGDB010000644.1:0-4160 GCF_053602155.1 Streptomyces sp. NPDC004561 | reverse complement strand
ATCGGCGAGAACGGCGCGGGCAAGTCCACCCTGATCAAGGTGATGACCGGGGTCTACCGCCCGGACTCGGGCACGGTCCGACTGGACGGCCGGGCACGCGAGTTCCGCAACCCGCTCCAGGCCCAGGCGGACGGCATCTCCACCATCTACCAGGAGGTCAACCTCGTCCCGCTGATGTCGGTCGCCCGCAACCTGTACCTCGGCCGCGAGCCGCGCCGCTTCGGACTCGTCGACGTCGCCCGGATGAACCGCGAGGCCACCGAGGTGCTCGGCCGCTACGGCGTCCACGTCGACGTCACCCGCCCGCTGCGCACCCTCGGCCTCGGCGCCCAGCAGATGGTGGCGCTGGCCCGCGCGGTGCAGATCGACGCCCGCGTCGTCATCATGGACGAGCCCACCTCCTCGCTGGAGCCGCGCGAGGTCGACACCCTCTTCTCGGTCATCCGCGACCTGAAGCGGCAGGGCATCGCGGTGGTCTACGTCAGCCACCGGCTGGACGAGCTGTACGCCATCTGCGACCGGGTCACCGTGATGCGTGACGGCGCGGTCGTGCACACCGGGGAGATGGCGGGGCTCCAGCGGCTGCGGCTGGTCTCGCTGATGCTCGGACGGGAGATGTCCACCGTCCGCGAGAAGGGCACCACCGCCTTCGACACCGACCGGCACGACCGCCGTGAGGGCCGACCCGCGCTGCGGGCGAAGGAACTCTCGGTGCGGCACCGGCTGCACGACGTCTCCCTCGACATCCACCCCGGCGAAGTCGTCGGTCTCGGCGGCCTGCTGGGAGCCGGACGCAGCGAGACCGCCAAGGCGATCGTCGGCGCGCTCGCCACCGAGGGGGGAGCGGTCGAGGTCGAGGGCCGGCCGCTGCGGCGGCGCAGCCCCGCCGCCGCGATCCGCGCCGGTGTGGTGATGCTGCCCGAGGACCGCAAGGTGGAGGGCATCATCCCCAGTCTGTCGGTGCGCGAGAACATCTCGCTGGCGGCGCTGCCGCGCCTGTCGCGCGCCGGACTCGTCTCGGGGGCCAAGCAGGACGAGATCGTCTCCTTCTTCATGAAGCGGCTGCGGATCAAGGCGTCGAGCCCCGACCAGCGGGTCAGCGACCTGTCCGGCGGCAACCAGCAGAAGGTGCTGCTCGCCCGCTGGCTGTGCCTGAACCCGAAGGTGCTGCTGCTGGACGAGCCCACCCGGGGCATCGACGTCGGCGCCAAGGCCGAGGTGCAGGCACTGATCGACGAGCTGGCCGGCGACGGCCTCGGCGTGCTGCTGATCTCCTCCGACCTGGAGGAGCTGATCGAGGGCTCCGACCGGGTGGTGATCCTCAAGGACGGACAGGTCGTCGGCCACCTCGCCGACGACGAGGTCACCGAGGAGCGCCTGCTCGACGCGCTCGCCACCGCGCCCCCCGAGCCGGCCGGGGAAACGACCGGCGATACCGGCACACCGGCCGAGCCGACCGGCCAACGGTCCGCCGAGGACGCGTCCGCCCCCGTCAAGGAGAACCAGCGATGACCTCGCTCACCTGGACCGGCCCCGCCGCCGACCGGGCCCGACTGCTGCGCCTGCTCCAGGAGTACGGCGTCTACGCGGCCCTGGTCGTGCTGTTCTGCGTGGCCGTCGGCCTGGACACCTCGTTCGTCGAGATGAGCAACATCCGCGTGCAGCTCTTCCAGCTCGCCCCCACCCTGCTCGTCGCCCTCGGCATGGCCCTGGTCATCGGCACGGAGGGCATCGACCTGTCGGTCGGCGCCGTCATCGCGCTGGCCGCCTCCGTCGTACCGCTGTACGCGGGCTACGGACTCGGCGGGGCCCTGCCCGTCGCCCTGCTGCTGGGCGCGGCCTCGGGCGCGGTCGGCGGCGCGATGGTCGCGCTCACCCGCATCCAGCCCATCGTGGCCACCCTGTCGCTGATGATCGGCGTGCGGGGCCTGGCCGAGATCATCAACGGCAACTCCGCCAAGCCCGTCATGCAGTCCGGCATCCTCGACCTCGGCTCCCGCAACATCGCGGGGCTGCCCGAGATGGCGTGGATCGCCGGCGTGTGCGCGCTGCTCACCGGGCTGCTGGTGCGCCGCACCACCTTCGGCAGGCAGCTGGTGGCCGTCGGGGACAACCGGCAGGCCAGCCGGCTGTCCGGGCTGCCGGTACGACGCGTACTGATCACGGTGTACGTGATCTCCGGGGTGCTGGCCGCGCTGGCCGGCGTGCTCATCGTCAGTCACGGCGCCGAGGCCGATCCGGCCAACCAGGGCCTGAACATGGAGCTGAACGCGATCACCGCGGTCGTCGTCGGCGGCACCCCGCTGTCCGGGGGCCGGGTGCGGGTGCTCGGCACCGTCGCCGGGGCCCTGTTCATGCAGCTGATCACCGCGGTGCTCACCCAGCACAACGTGCACACGTCGTACACCCAGATCGTCGAGGCGGCCATCATCTGCTTCGCCGTGTACGCCTCCCAGGAGCGTGGTACCCGATGACCTCCACCGTCCTGACGACCGCACAGCCGGGGACCGGTGCCCCGCCTCCCACCCTCGGCGAGCGGATCGCCCCGCAGATCCAGCGGCGCGGCGCGCTGGCCGTGCTGGTACTGGTGGTCGTGATCGCCTCGGCCGGCTCCGACACCTTCTCGACCTGGTCCAACATCAGCAGCATCCTCGGCAACAACGCGTTCGTGTGGCTGCTGGCCCTCGGCATGACCTTCGTCATCATCACCGGAGGCATCGACCTGTCGGTCGGCTCCATGTACGCGCTCGGGGGAGTGCTCGGGGCCTACGGCTCCACGCACGGCACCTGGCTCGCGATCCTGCTGCCGACGGCCGTCGGCGCCGCCTGGGGCACCGTGCAGGGACTGCTCGTCGCGCGGGCCCGGATGGCGCCGTTCATCGTCACCCTGGTCGGACTGCTCGGGCTGCGCGGCCTGCTGCAGGCCATCACCGACGAGGGCGCGACCACCTACCTCGTGCCACAGGACTCCGCCTTCCGCTCCCTCGGCGCCGGCACCTGGACCCCGGCGCTGATCGTCGCCGTCCTCTTCGCCCTGGGCGCGCTGCTGCTGACCCGCACCGGGTTCGGCGCCACCCTCACCGCGATGGGCGGCAACGAGAACGCGGCACTGCTGCTCGGCCTGCCGGTGGCCCGCGCCAAGGTGCTGGTCTACCTGCTGTCGGGCACCCTGGCCGCGGCGGCCGGCGCGCTCGGCGGCGCCCGCCTGGGCTCCGGCGTGACCACCATCGGCGTCGGCTACGAACTGACCGCCATCGCCTCCGTGGTCATCGGCGGCACCCTGCTCACCGGGGGCAGCGGCTCGGTGGCCGGCACCGTCAGCGGCGTCCTGCTGCTCGCGGTGATCCACAACCTCATCGACCACTACTTCTCGCAGTACGGCTCCGCCTTCACCGACACTGTGAACGGCGCGTTTCTCGCTGTGGTAGTTCTGATGCAGGCCCTGCTCAGCCGCACCCAGCAGCTGGAATGAGCACCTTCCGCCGGACCTGGCGCGGCACGCCCGCACAGCGGACGGCCGGATTCCCCCTCCGCTTCTGAGAAAGGATCGCCGTGGGCGTCAGCCTCAAGGATGTCGCGCTGCGCGCCGGCGTGTCGGTCAAGACCGTCTCGAACGTCGTCAACGACTACCCGCACGTGACCCCGCGCACCCGTGAGCGGGTGCAGCGGGCCATCGACGAGCTGGGTTACCGGCCCAACCTGACGGCACGTCACCTCCGTAAGGGCCGCACCGGGTTGATCACCCTGGCCATCCCGGAACTGGGCAACCCCTACTTCGCGGAGGTGGCCGGCGCGGTGATCGACGCGGCGGCCCGGCACGATCTGACGGTGCTCCTCGACCACACCGCGGGGCTGCGCGAGAAGGAGCTGCTGGTGTCGCAGGGCTTCCGCTCGCACGTCATCGACGGGCTGATCCTCAGCCCGATCGGACTGGAGCGCGAGGACCTGCTGGAACGGCCCGACGGCCCGCCCATGGTGCTGCTGGGCGAGCGCGAGTACGACGGCCCCTACGACCACATCATGATCGACAACGTGGGCGCGGCGCGGATCGCGGTGCGCCATCTGCTCGACCTCGGCCGACGCCGGATCGCCTTCCTCGGCGCCCGCCGCGAGAGCGCCCGCCAGCCCGCCCACCTGCGGCTGCGAGGCTGGCGGGAGGC